>JALYGL010000058.1 GCA_030777125.1 Actinomycetota bacterium | reverse complement strand
GCCCCTCTCGGCCCGCCGCCCAGCCCGCCCGGACCGCCGCCCAGCCCGCCCGGCTCTCACCGGAGCCGTCCGAATGCCGGCCCGCGCCCCTGGCCGAGCGGGCCGCCCGCGTCCTCGTCATGGGCCTGCCCGAGGTCACCGAGGCCACCGACCCGATGGTCGACAAGCTGCTCGAGCTGCAGGTGGGCGGCGTGCTCATCACCCCCTCCAACGTCGAGTCGACCAGCCAGGTGACCAGCCTCATCAGTTCGATCAGGGCCCGAGCCGCCAAACCCATGCTGGTCTCCACCGACGAGGAGCCGGGCCGGGTCTCCACCTTCGTCGGCCTGTTCGGGCCCACGCCTTCGGCCCGCCGGTTGGCCGCCGAGCGCTCCCCCGCCGAGGTCCGGGAGTTCGCCCGCCAGACCGGTGTGAGGCTCACGGCCCTCGGTGTCGACTTCGACCTGGCACCGGTGGCCGACCTCGACGCCGGCACCTATGGCGGCGTGGTGGGCGACCGGTCGTTCTCCAGCGACCCGGACACCGCCTTCCGGTACGCGCTGGCCTACGCCAGCGGCCTGTGGGACGCGGGCGTCCGTCCCCTGGCCAAGCACTTCCCCGGGCACGGCCGGTCCAGCGCCGACACCCACGTCCGGAGGACGGAGACGGTCCTGGCCACCCTCGACGACCTCATGGCCACCGACATCCGGCCCTTCCGGGACCTCATCGACGCCGGGATCCCGGTCGTCATGATGAACCACGTGTCGTACTCGGTGTTCGAGCCGGACGTGCCCGCCAGCCTGTCGCCCAAGGCCTATCAGCTGCTGCGCAGCCTGGGTTTCCGCGGTGTGGCCATCACCGACTCCGTCGGCATGGCCGCGGTGAACCTCCGGTACCACCCGTCGGACGCCGCCGTGGCCGCGGTCCAGGCCGGCGCCGACGGTGTCCTGATGACCGACGGCTGGGCGGCGGAGAACATGCGCGACACCCTCGTCGAGGCCGTGCAGTCCGGGCGGCTGAGCGAAGCCCGACTGAACGAGGCCGCGGCCCGAATGATGGCGCTGGCCGGCGGCGACCCCGTCGCCCTGGCCTGCCAGCCGGTGGAGGTCCCCGAACTGAGGAGGTCACATGGCTGAGACGTCGACCGGCGCAGTCACCAAGGCCACGACGAAGGCGACGACCAAGGCGACGGCCGCCGCCGGGCGGACCGCGACCACGGTCAAGAAGACGGCCAAGAAGGGCACGGCCAAGGCCGCCTCGGCCGTCGCCAGGGCGGAACCGCTCCACTACGACGTCGAGGTCAACAAGCGCGGCCTCAGCGTCAAGGCCCTGACCAGGACGCTCAACGAGCGGTGGGAGGACGGATGGCGGCTCGCCCACCTCGTCGAGCAACGGGGCAACACCGTCCTGGTGTTCGAGAAGCGGTCCGGGGACGGCGACGCCCGCAGGTAGAGTCGGGGCGATGACGAGCCGGCGGGCGTGGCACCGGCCGTGGGACCGGGAGTGGCACCGGGCCTGGTACGTCGTAGCCGGGGTTGTGGTCCTGGCGACGGGCCTGGTGGTCAACGCCCAGCGCGACGGGCCGTCACGCCGGCCCGCGGCCCAGGTCCTCGCCTGGGCCCCGTCGACCACCGCCGTCCCGACCACCACGACTCCCCCCACCGCCGAGCCGGTCGTCGAGCAGCCGGTGAGCCCGCCGACCACTCTGGGGGCACCGAGTCGCGGCGGACGCGGAGCGGCAAACGCGAACCTTCGGGTGGGACAGGCCCGGGCCGCATCCTTCCCCGCCACCGTCGCCGACGCCCGGAGGGGCACGGTCGGGCTGTACAACGCGCCGGGCGAGTCCGAACCGGCCCAGGTTCTCGACAACCCCACGTGGGAGGGGCTCCCCGTGGTGTTCCTCGTGCAGCAGCGGATGGGCGACTGGCTGGAGGTCCAGCTCTCCATGCGCCCCAACGGCAGCACCGCCTGGGTGCGGTCGGCCGACGTGTCGCTGCGGGAGGTGCCGTACCGGATCGTCGTCGACACGGGCGCCAACCGGCTCACGGCCTACTCCCGCCAGGGCGTGTTCATGGACGTTCCGGTCGCGGTGGGCGCCGGCAGCACCCCGACCCCCAGGGGGAACTACTTCATCGACGGGGCGGTGAAGGTGCCCTACGACGACGGGCCCTACGGGGCCTTCCAGCTCAGCGTGTCCGGCTTCTCCACCGTGTACCGGAGCTTCGCCGGCGGCGTGGGCCAGATCGCCATCCACGGCACCAACGACCCCGCCCTGATCGGCACCCCGGCCAGTAACGGGTGCGTGCGCATGACCAACGAGGACGTCACCGAGCTGGCCCACAGCGTGCCGGTGGGGACCCCGGTCCAGATCATCTGACGCCGGCCCCGGGCCGGTCCGTCTCCATCTCCGCGATCAGCGAGTCGACCACGTCGGGCAGCGTCCCGCCGGCGTCGAGCACTCGCCGCTGGCGCTCGTAGCTGGCCCCGTGGTCGAGGGTGGCCAGGTTGGCCCGCAGCTCGTCGGCGCACCCCAACCGGGCGGCCACGGGCGCCAGCTGCTCGACCAGGTCGACCACCTCCCGGCGCAACGGGGACTGCGTGCCCCGGTCGTCGACCAGGACGCGGGCCTCCAGGCCGTGGCGGGCGGCCCGCCACTTGTTCTGGCGCACCACCCAGTCCTTGCGCACGGGAAGGGTCTCGCCCCGGTCCAGGCGCCCGTCGAACCACTCCACCAGGCTCTGGGCCAGGGCGGCCAGGGCCGCGACCTCGCCCAGGGTCGGGATGCCGTCGCAGATGCGGAGCTCGACGGTGCCGAAGTCGGGATGGGGGCGGATGTCCCACCACACCTCCCGGATACCGGTGATGGCACCCGCGCACAGCAGCGTCTCCATGAACTCCTCGAACTCGCGCCAGCCGGCCAGGTGGTACGGCAGGCCGGCGGTGGGCAGGTTCTCGAACACCGTGCTCCGGCTCGACGCCATGCCCGTGTCCCGTCCGGCCCAGTACGGGCTCGACGCGGACAGGGCCAGGAAGTGGGGCAGGTAGGTGGTCAGGGCGTTGGCGATGGCGATGGCCTTCTCGGCCGACCGCACGCCCACGTGGAAGTGGACCCCGAAGATCTGCAGGCGGCGACCCACCCACTGCATCTCGTTGATGAGGGCCGCGTAGCGGGGGTCGGGGCTGAGGTCCTGGGCGTGCCAGTCCGAGAAGGGGTGCGACCCGGAGCACAGCAGGGCCAGGCCGCGGGCCTCGGTGCAGGCCGCCACCTCCTTGAGCGTGCGCTCGAGGTCGTCCCTGGCCTCGGCCGCGGTGCCGCAGATGCCCGTGATGATCTCGACCGTGCACTCGAGCAGCTCGTGCTTGACCTTCGGATGGCGGCCGTCGGGCTGACCGGTCCCCAGCTCGTCGAGGATCGGCGTGGCCGCGCTCACCAGATGGCGGGTGCACCGGTCGACGATCTCCAGCTCGACCTCGATGCCGAGGCTCGACCCGTCGGAGGCATTGAAGGGAATGTGCATGACCGGCTCGGTTGTACCCAGCGTACGTGCGTGCCCCTCCCCGCGTCGTACAGTCGTGACATGCTCAGACTTCTGCAGCGGTCCTGGCGGTACCTCACGGCGGCGCTCACGGGGAAGTTCAACGAGGCCGCCGACCCGAAGGTCCAGCTGGAACAGGCCATCACCGAGGCCCAGGAGCAGCACCGGCGACTGGTGGAGCAGGCGGCCAACGTGATCGCCAACCAGAAGCAGACCGAGATGCGGCTGAACCGGGCCATGGGGGAGCTGGAGAAGCTGAACGGCTCGGTCCGCCAGGCGGTCACCATGGCCGAGGAGGCGGCAGCCCGGGGCGACGCCACCAGGGCGGCCGAGTACACCCAGACGGCGGAGGCGTTCGCCAACCGGCTCATCGCCACCGAGCGGGAGGTGGAGTCACTGAAGCAGATGCTGCTGCAGTCGACCCAGGCGGCCGACCAGGCCAAGGCCGCGGTCAGCCAGAACTCGATGGTGATGCAGAAGAAGCTGTCCGAGCGCCAGAAGCTCATGGGCCAGCTCGACCAGGCCAAGATGCAGGAGCAGCTGAACAAGGCCATGAGCTCGCTGAGCGAGACGGTCGGCCAGGACGTGCCCACCTTCGACGAGGTCCGCGACAAGATCGAGGCGCGCTACGCCAAGGCCCTCGGGACCTCCGAGCTGGCCGGCCAGTCGGTCGAGGCGCGGATGCTCGAGGTCGAGCAGCACCAGATCAACAACGAGGCCCAGGCCCGTCTGGAGCAGATCAAGAGCCAGCTCGGCATCACCAGCGGCTCGTCGGGCAGCACCGACCAGGCTCCCGCCGAGGGCTGACCGCCCGCCCCGCTCAGGGGAGGGTCACCAGGTCGTCGCGGTGGATCACCTCGTGGGGCACTCCCTCGGGGAGCTCGCTGGTGTGGCGCCCGGCGGCGGCCCGTAGGGCGACCGCCCCCATCCGCACCAGGCCCTTGGCGAACACCCGCCCGGCCGTGTCGCTGACCTCGACGGCGTCGTCGGGCTCGAACCGGCCCTGGACGTCGACCACTCCGGCCGGGAGGAGCGACGTGCTCCGCTTGACCAGGGCGTGGCGGGCGCCGTCGTCGACCCAGATGGTGCCCGACGCCCCCACCGCGAACGCGATCCACAGCTTGCGGGCCGGCAGGCGCCGGTCGTGGGGCAGGACCACGGTGCCCACCCCGGGCTCGGCCGCCACCGCGCCGGCCAGGACCGCGGGCCGCGTGGCCGACGCGATCTGGACCCGAACGCCGGACCAGGACGCCATCTTGGCCGCGGCCAGCTTCGACGCCATCCCTCCGCTCCCGCGGGGCGTACCCCGCCCGTGGGCCATGCGCTCGAGCTCGTGGTCGACCTCGACGATCTCCTCGATCAGCGACCCGGAGCTGTCGAAACGGGGGTCGGCGCTGAGCAGCCCCGGAGCGTCGGTGAGCAGCACCAGCAGGTCGGCCGACACCAGGTTGGCGACCAGCGCAGCCAGCCGGTCGTTGTCGCCGAAGCGGATCTCGTCGTCGGCCACGGCGTCGTTCTCGTTGATGACGGGGACCACGCCGAGGTCGAGCAGCCGTCGCAGCGTCTCCCGGGCGTGGAGGTACTGCGAGCGATGCACGAAGTCGAGGGGCGCCAGCAGCACCTGCCCGGCCACCAGGCCGTGGGCGCCCAGGGCCAGGTCGTACACGGCCATGAGGCGGCTCTGGCCCACGGCGGAGACGGCCTGGAGTGTCGCCACGTCGCTGGGTCGGGTCCCGGCCGGCAACCCCAGGACAGGGATGCCGGCGGCGATGGCCCCCGACGTCACCACGACGACCCGGTGGCCCCGGCTGCGCAACCCGGCCACCTCGGCGCACAGCTTCTCGATCGCCGGGCGGGCGATCTGGCCCCGCTCGTCGGTGATCGAGGAGCTCCCGATCTTGGCCACGACGATCAGGGGCCCTTCTCCCCTCCGGCCGATCCCAGGCCCTCGCGGTAGTCGAAGGACAGCTTGCCGATGCGCACGGTGTCCCCCTCACGGGCCCCGGCCCGGGACAGGGCCCGATCGACGCCGAGCCGGCGCAGGCGGTCGTGCACGTAGTCGAGGGCCTGGGGGTTGGTGAGGTCGTTCACAGCCACTGCCCGCTCCGCGGCCCGGCCCACGACGACGAGGGTGGACCCCTCGCGCTCCACCCGCACGCCCTCGGGTTCCGGGCGGTGGACCACGAACGCCTCGGCCGTGGGCTCCGTTGCCCTGGCCTCCCGCACCAGGGCCTCCAGCCGGTGGAGCAGGTCGCCGACGCCGGCGCCGGTGACGGCGGAGACGGTGGGGCCGTCCCACTCCGACACGGCCACGTCGGCCTTGGTGCCGACGGTGAGCCGCGGCCGCTCCAACAGCTCGGCCCGATAGCGGCCGAGCTCCTGGAGCAGGACTCGTTCCTGCTCGGCGGGGGTGACGCCGTCGGCCGGCGCCAGGTCGACCAGCACCAGCAGGACCCGGGCCCTCTCGATGTGGCGGAGGAACTGGTGGCCCAGTCCCCTACCCTCGCTGGCCCCCTCGATGAGGCCGGGGATGTCGGCCAGGACCATCTCGGTGTCGCCGGTGCGGACGACGCCCAGGTGCGGCTCCAGGGTGGTGAACGGGTAGTCCGCCACCTTGGGCTTGGCCGCCGACACTCTGGAGATGAGCGTGCTCTTGCCCGCGTTGGGGAACCCCACCAGGGCCACGTCGGCCATGAGCTTGATCTCGAGGCGCAGCCATCGCTCCTCCCCCACCTCCCCCTGCTCGGCGAACGACGGCGCCCGCCGGCGGTTGGAGAGGAAGCTGGCGTTGCCCCGTCCGCCCCGGCCGCCCCGTGCCGCCAACCAGGCGTCACCCGCGGTGACCAGGTCGGCCGCCACCAGGCCGTCGCGGTCGGTGACGACCGTGCCCTCGGGTACCGGGACCCGCAGGTCGGCGCCGGCGGCGCCGTGGCGGCCCCGACCGCTCCCGTGGGTGCCGTTGCTCGCCCGCCGGTGAGGATGGTCGCGGAAGGCGAGGAGCGAGGCCACCTGGCGGTCGGCGACCAGCCACACGTCGCCGCCCTTGCCACCGTCGCCGCCGTCGGGCCCGCCCCTGGGGACATGGGCCTCCCGCCGGAACGAGACGGCCCCGGCGCCACCGTCGCCCGCCTTGACGTGGATGGCGGCCTGGTCGACGAAGACGGACATCGATCGGAGGAGCGGGCGGGCTGACCGCCCGACGCCTAGGACGAGATGACGTCGACCAGGCGGCGGCCCCGCCGGCGGCCGAACTTGACCCTGCCCTCGGCCAGCGCGAACAGGGTGTCGTCGCCGCCCCGGCCGACCTGCTCCCCGGCGTGGAAGTGGGTCCCGCGCTGGCGGACGATGATCGCGCCCGCCGACACCTTCCCACCGTCGTACACCTTCACGCCCAGCCGCTGGGCGGCGGAGTCACGCCCGTTGCGGGTGGAGCCGCCACCCTTCGTCTTCGACACGTCAGACCCCCCTGGTGATGCTGGTGATCTCGATGGTGGAGTACCCCTGGCGGTGGCCCCAGTGGCGCCGCTGGTTGGTCTTGTTCTTGTAGGTGAAGCCGGTGATCTTGGGGCCCTTGGCCCGGCCGACCACCCGCCCCTTGACCGACGCACCGGCCAGGTCGCCCGCCGAGGCCACGACCGTGTCGCCGTCGACGACCAGCACCGGCTCGAAGGACAGCTCTCCGTCGGCCTCGAGGCGCTCGACGTCGAGCCGCTCGCCCTCGGCCACCCGGTACTGCTTGCCACCAGTTCGAATCACCGCGTACATGAGGTGAACAGCCTACAGGAGGGTGTCGTCGAGGATGAAGCCGCGCCCCGAGCAGGTGGGGCACGTGGCCGAGAACGACTCCACCAGCCCCTCGGACACCCGCTTGCGGGTCATCTCCACCAGACCGAGCTCGGAGATGTCGAACACCTGGGTGCGGGTCTTGTCCCGGGCCAGGGCGTCCTTGAAGCAGCGCAGGACGTCCTCCCGGTTCTTGCGGATCTCCATGTCGATGAAGTCGATGACGATGATGCCGCCGATGTCGCGCAGCCGCAGCTGCCGGGCGGTCTCCTCGGCCGCCTCCAGGTTGTTCCGGTAGACCGTCTCCTCCAGGTTCGAGCTGCCCACGTTCTTGCCCGTGTTCACGTCGATGACGGTGAGGGCCTCGGTGCGCTCGATGATGAGCGACCCGCCCGACGGCAGCCACACCTTGCGGTCGAGGGCCTTGTGCAGCTGCTCCTGGACGTGCTGGCGCTCGAACAGCGGCAGAGACGGTTCGTCGTACAGCTCGATGCGGTCGGCCAGCTCGGGGATGAGGGCGGCGACGTAGTCGTGCACGTCCTTGTACAGCTCCGGATCGTCGATGTAGACGCCCCGGTAGTCCTTGTTGAACTCCTCCCGGATGACCCGCACCGCCAGCGGCGGCTCCCGGTAGAGCAGCGCCGGTGCCTTGGACTCGCGGGCCCGGTCCTCGATCTGGGCCCACTGCTTGAGGAGCCGGTCGACGTCGCGGCGCAACTCCTCGGGCGTGGCGCCCTCCGCCGCCGTGCGCACGATCAGCCCGTCGCCCTGGGGCTTCACCTCGTCGAGGATGCGCCGCAGGCGCTTGCGCTCGTCGTCGGCCAGCCGCTTGGAGATGCCGTAGGTGGAGCTGCTGGGGATGAGCACGACGAAGCGTCCGGCCAGGGAGACCTCCTGGGTCAGGCGGGCCCCCTTGGTGCCGATGGGGTTCTTGGTGACCTGGCAGAGGACGGTCTGGCCCGGCCGCAGGATGTTCTCGATCCGGGCCGACGACCCCTTCTCCTCCACGTCCTCGGGGTCGTACTGCACGTCGCCCCGGTACAGCACCGCGTTCTTGGGCGTGCCGATGTCGACGAACGCCGCCTCCATCCCGGGCAGGACGTTCTGGACCTTGCCCAGGTAGATGTTGCCGTGGATCTGGGTGGCGTCGTCGGCCGGGTGGGACACGTAGTGCTCGATGAGCGACCGGCCCTCGAGAACCGCGATCTGAGTGGCGTGCTCGCGGACGTTCACGCACATCATGTAGCGACCGACGGGCCGGCCCTTGCGCTCGCGGCCCCGGCGTCGCTCCAGGGTCTCCTCGTCGAGCTCCACCGGTGCCTCGAGCTCGGGCGCCTCCGCCGGCCCTCCCCGCCCCGGGGCGGGGCCTCCCCCGGAGCGACCACGACCGCCCCGACGACGCCGGCGGCGGGCCGGGTCGGACGTCGGACGGTCGCCGTCGACCGGCACCGCCC
>JALYGL010000057.1 GCA_030777125.1 Actinomycetota bacterium | reverse complement strand
GGGCACCCGGGTCCTTCGAACCTCGCCCGCCGCTGCCGGCGGGGGCCCCTGTCCCGCCGGCACGCAACACGTCGGTGGGGCTGCTCGGTCCTTCGGACCTCGCCCGCCGCTGCCGGCGGGGGCCCTGACCGGCTGACCCCTCGGCATCCTGGCGCACCGCTGGTCCTGGTTCTGACACTGTGCGGGGGTGAGGATCGGCGTCACCCTGCCGCAGTTCCGGTCCGATGCGGGCGCCGCTCTGGCGGTGGCCCGGAGGGCGGAGGCGGCCGGCGTCGACGGCGTCTTCGCGTTCGACCACCTGTGGCCCCTCGGTCAGCCGGAGCGGCCGGCGCTGCACTCGTTCCCGTTGCTGGCGGCGGTGGCGGCGGCGACGGAGACGGTGACGCTGGGGACGCTGGTGGCGCGGGTGGGCATCCTGCCGGACGCCGTGCTGGTGAACACCCTGGTCAGCCTCCACCGCATCGCCGGAGGACGCCTCATCGCAGGGCTGGGCACCGGCGACCGGGCCAACCGGGCTGAGAACGAGGCCTACGGGTTGCCGTACGCGCCCGGTGCCGACCGGCTCACCGCGCTGCTGTCGTGCTGCGGCCACCTACGGACGGCCGGGGTGCGCACGTGGATCGGCGGCCGTTCACCGGCGGTGCGCGAGGCAGCGGCGGTGGCCGACGGGTGGAACGCCTGGGGTCCCGACCCGGCCACGTTCGCGGCGGAGGCGGCCACCGTCGCCGGCGGCGTCGAACGCACGTGGGCGGGCCAGGTGCTGATCGGGCGTTCCCGGGCCGAAGCCGACGAGAAGCTGGCCGCCCACGGCCCACGTCCGGGGCTGGTGTGGGGCACGGTCGACGACCTGGAGGCCCACCTCGACGCCCTCGCCGCGGTGGGCGCCACGTGGGCGGTCTGCGCCCCCCTCGACGTGGGCACCGATCCGGGCGCGGTCGAAGTGCTCGCCCAGGTGCGTCGGGCAACAGGCCCCCGACCCGGCCGGGGGCCGACACCCGACGGGTAGCCTGAGAACCCATGGAGTTCCGTCGCATCAACGCCCTGCCGCCGTACGTCTTCACGATCATCGACGGTCTGAAGACGTCGGCTCGACGGGCGGGCGACGACGTGATCGACCTGGGCTTCGGCAACCCCGACATCCCCTCGCCCGACGTGGCCGTCGACAAGCTGGCCGAGGCCGTCCGCAACCCTCGCAACCACCGCTACTCGTCCAGCCGGGGGATCCCCAAGCTCCGAACGGCCATAGCGTCCCTGTACCAGCGCCGCTTCGGCGTGGAGCTCGACCCCGAGACCGAGGCCATCAACACCATCGGGGCCAAAGAGGGCCTCACCCACCTCATGTGGGTGCTGCTCGGCTCCGGCGACACCGCCCTGGTCCCCACGCCGTCGTACCCCATCCACATCTACGCCCCCCTCTTCGCCGGGGCCGACGTGCGCCGGGTGCCGCTGGGACCCGACGAGGACTTCTTCGACAACCTGATGCAGGCGTGGGAGAACGCCTGGCCCCGGCCCCGGGTGATCGTGCTGTCGTTCCCGCACAACCCGACCACCACGTGCGTCGACCTGGCCTGGCTGACCCGGCTGGTCGAGTTCGCGCGCGAGCACGACGTGGTGCTGGTCCACGACTTCGCCTACTCCGACACCGCCTTCGACGGCTACCAGCCGCCGTCGATCCTGCAGGTCCCCGGGGCCAAGGACGTGGCCGTCGAGCTCTACACCCTGACCAAGTCGTTCTCCATGGCCGGCTGGCGGGTGGGGTTCCTGGTCGGCAACCCCGAGATCGTGCAGGCCTTGGCCAAGTTGAAGTCCTACCTCGACTACGGCGCCTTCCAGCCCATCCAGATCGCGGCCATCGTGGCCATGAACGAGGCGGCCGACTACCCGAAGCAGGTGAACGAGGTGTACTGGGCCCGTCGCGACGCGCTGTGCGAGGGACTCAGCCGGGTCGGCTGGGACGTGGTCAAGCCCCGGGCCACCATGTTCGTGTGGGCGCCCATCCCCGAGCCCTACCGGGAGATGGGGTCGGTGGAGTTCTCGTCGTTCCTCGTCCGCGAGGCCAAGGTGGCCACGTCTCCGGGTGTCGGGTTCGGGCCCACGGGCGACGGCCACGTGCGCTTCGCCCTGATCGAGAACGAGCAGCGCATCGGGCAGGCCGTCCGCAACATGCGCCGGGCCCTCACCAAGCTGGGCTGACGACCTCCCCGGGCGCCGGACCCCTAACCGCATCGTCGCCTGACGGAAACACCGGGTTCACACCCGGTGCCTAGGGTCGGGCGGATGCAGACGTTCCTCGTCCGGGTGTGGCTCCCCGACCGCCCCGGCGC
>JALYGL010000056.1 GCA_030777125.1 Actinomycetota bacterium | reverse complement strand
ATCGGGTAGGCGACGAAGGCGAAGAAGGCGCCGGAGCCGTCCTGCACCGGGTCGATCCGGTAGGCCCGACCCTTGTAGTACTCGAGATCGGTGAGAAAGTCGGTCCACACCGTGGTCCAGGTGCCGGTGGACGACTCGGCGGCCACTGCCGCGGCCGCTTCCTCGCGCGGCACGCCCTCCTGGGGAAGCACCTTGAAGACGGCCAGGATGTCGGTGTCCAACGGCACGTAATCCGGGGTCCAGTAGGTGTCGGCGTACTTCTTTACGCCGGCCTGGTAGCCGCCACTCCCGTTCTGTCCGTTGCTCTGTGCCACGCGGTTCTCCTCCGCTTAAGCCCGATGTGGGGGCCCGGTCTCGGCCACCTTACTTCGCCATTCTGACGGAGTAAGAGTTAGGCTGTCCATGACGAATATCCATTTGCAAGGCGCGTACCGTTAACCATGACCTTCAACCAGCTCGGTGTCTTCGTGGCAGTCGTGACGACTGGCTCGGTGCAGGCGGCCGCCCGGGGGCTGTTCGTCAGCCCGCCGGCGGTGTCCGCCGCGCTGGCCGCCCTTCAGGCGGAACTGGGCGTGTCGTTGGTCGTACGCTCCGGTCGCGGGCTCAAGGTTACTCCCGCGGGCGAGGTGTTCGCCGCATACGCCCGCCGGATCCTGCAACAGCTCGACGAAGCGCGTGACGCGGCCCTCGAGACGCTGGACCCGGAGCGGGGCCGGGTGCGCCTGGCCGCGGTGACCACCGCCGGCGAGCACGTGATCCCCCGCTACCTGGCGTCCTTCCGCAACTGCTACCCCGAGGCCGGCGTCTCCCTCGAGGTCGGCAACCGCGACCGGGTCTGGGAGTTGCTGACCGGTCGCCAGGTCGACCTCGCCATCGGGGGCCGTGCCCCCGGCGGCGGGCGACTGGAGACGTGCGCCACCCGCCCGAACGTGCTCGTGCTGGTCGCCGCCGGCCGGGGCTCGCCCGCGGTGCGTACCGTCACCGTCGAGGAGCTCTCCCGGCAGACCCTGCTGCTGCGCGAACCCGGGTCGGGCACCCGCAGCACGGCCGAGGAGCTGATGGACGAGCTGGGCATCGACCCCACCACACTCACCCTCGGGTCGAACGGGGCGGTGCGGGAGTCGGCCCAGGTCGGCCTGGGGATCACGCTGATCTCCCGTGACGCGGTGGGCCGGGAGCTGGAGGAGGGGGCCCTGGAAGAGTGGCGGTGCCCGACCATCCCCCGCCAGCGGGCGTGGCACCTGGTGGCCCGCGCCGGCGAGGAGCTGCCGCCCACCGCCCAGCTGTTCGTCGACCACGTCACCGACGGCCCCGCCGACGAGCGCCATCCCCGGTTCACCCTTGGTGGCTCCGCGGCGGCCGGGCTAACGTCGGACGACAGGGATGGTCAAGAGGAGGAACAGGCATGAGCGACACTGATCTCGCCGCCGTCGCCAAGGCGATGGTTGCTCCGGGGCGGGGCGTCCTGGCCGCCGACGAGAGCAACGCCACCATCACGAAGCGCTTCGCCGCCGTCGACGTCGAGTCCACAGAGGAGAACCGCCGGGCCTACCGCAACACGCTGTTCTCGAGCCCCGGGCTCGAGGACTACATCAGTGGGGTCATCCTCTACGACGAGACCATCCGCCAGAAGGCCGACGACGGCACACCCTTCCCCAAGATGCTGGAGGAGAAGGGCATCCTGCCGGGCATCAAGGTCGACACCGGTTCCAAGCCGCTGGCCAACAAGCCCGACGAGCAGGTCACCGAGGGCCTCGACGGCCTGCGCGACCGCATCGCCGAGTACGTCGAGCTGGGGGCCAAGTTCGCCAAGTGGCGGGCCGTCATCGTCATCGGCGACGGTCTGCCCTCCGACTACGCCATCCGCTGCAACGCTCACGCCCTGGCCCGCTACGCGGCCCTGTGCCAGGAGGGCGGGCTGGTGCCGATCGTCGAGCCCGAGGTCATGATGGACGCCGACAACGACATCGACACCTGCTATCAGGCCACCCTGCGCACGCAACTGCGGGTGTTCACCGAGCTGGCCGCCCAGGCCGTCGACCTCAGGGGCATGGTCCTGAAGCCCAACATGGTGATCTCGGGCCAGAAGTGCCCCACCCAGGCCGAGCCCCAGGAGGTGGCCGACAAGACGCTCGACCTCCTGTACCGCACCGTTCCGGCGGCAGTGCCCGGCATCGCCTTCCTCTCGGGCGGCCAGTCGGCGGCGCTGGCAACCGAGCACCTCGACCTCATGAACAAGCAGGGGCCCCACCCCTGGACGCTCACCTTCTCCTACGGGCGGGCGCTCCAGGACGACGCCCTGAAGACGTGGAAGGGCGCGTCCGACAACGTGGGCGAGGCCCAGAAGGTCGCCTCCCACCGGGCCAAGCTCACCAGCGCCGCGGCCACGGGCAGCTACAGCCGGGAGATGGAGACGGCCGGCGTCTAGGGGGGGTCAGCGGGGCACGACCACCTCGACGGTCGTGCCCCTGCCCGGCACCGAGTCCACCGCCAGGCGGGCGCCGATGAGCTCGGCCCGCTCGCGGATGCCCGTCATGCCATAGGCGTGGCGGGCGGCGGCAGCGTCGTCCGACCCCTCCTCGAAGCCGCGCCCGTCGTCGTGCACCACCAGCCGGACGCCTCCGTGGCCGGCGGTGAGGGACAGGCGTACCGACGATGCCCCGGCGTGCTTCTCCACGTTCTGCAGGGCCTCCTGGGCGATGCGGTAGAGGGCCACCTCGACGTGGGACGGGAGCTCCACGGGGTTGACGTCGAGGGTCACCTCGGGCACCGAGAGGGTTCGGGCCAGGCTCTCCAAGCTGGGGCCCAGGCCCAGGTCGTCGAGCACCGACGGGCGCAGGCCGGTGATGGCGCCGCGGGCTTCGTCGAGGGCGGCGGTGGCCAGCTCCTTGGCCACCCCGAGCTCCCGGCGGAGGGTCTCTGGCTCCGACGCCGCGTCCTCGGCGGCCAGCAGGTGGTACCAGAGGCTGACCAGGCGCTGGCTGATCCCGTCGTGGATCTCCCCTGCCAGCCGGCGACGCTCGTGCTCCTGGGCCTCGACCGTGCGCGAGGCGAAGGTCTCGAGCATCTCCTCCCGCTCGGCCAGGCGCCGGTAGAGGCGGGCGTTGTCGATGGTGCGGGCCATGAGCCGGGCCACCTGGGTGAGCACGGCCAGGTCGTGGTCGGCGTAGGTGCGGGAGTGGCGGGAGTGGACGTTGAGGACTCCCACCACCCGGCCCCGGGCCATCATCGGGACCGACACCATGGAGGCGTAGTCCTCTCCGCGCAGAGCCGGGATGTAGCGGTAGCGGGGGTCCTTCCACTTGTCCGGCACCACCGCGGCCTCGGCGTGCTGGGCGACCCACCCGGCGATCCCCTCCCCCATGGCCAGCTCGACCGTGCCCACCAGCCGGTC
Source organism: Actinomycetota bacterium (assembly GCA_030777125.1). Classification (GTDB taxonomy): domain Bacteria; phylum Actinomycetota; class Acidimicrobiia; order Acidimicrobiales; family AC-14; genus JALYGL01. The sequence continues at coordinate 1,354 of JALYGL010000056.1, read as the reverse complement.
GAAGGGGGGCGTGGCCCCGGCCAGCACCACCCGCTGGCGCTCCTCGTCGACCAGGTGGACGAAGCACACGTCCGAGCCGGTGGCCTCGGTGACCAGCGCCGCCACCCGCTGGATGACCTCGGCCACCTCCAGGTCGGTCGACGTCACGTCGATGATCAGCCCCAGCAGGCGGATGTCGGCGGTCTCGGCCGCGCTCAGTGGAAGATCCCCTCACGCAACGCGGTGGCGATGGCCTGGGCCCGGTCCTGCACGCCGAGCTTGCGGTACAGGCCCCGCGCGTGGCTCTTGACCGTGTCCTCGCCGATGAAGAGCTTCTGGCCGATGGCCCGGTTCGACAGGCCCCGCACCATGAGCGCCAGGACCTCGCTCTCCCGCTGGGTCAGCCCCAGCCTGGCCCCGGGCCAGAACTCGCCGCTCTGGAGGTGGGCCGCGGTCATGGCCACCCGCCCGGCCAGGGTCGGGTCGATGGCTACGTCGCCCTCCATCACCCGGTCGAGATGGTCGGCGAGCTCCGGGCCGGTGGTGGTCTTGAGCAGGAACCCGGCCGCGCCCATGCGCAGGGCCTGGAAGATGTACTGCTCGTCGTCGTAGACGGTGAAGAAGACCACCTTCACCCTGGGGTGGCGGGTGACGATCTCCAGGCACAGGTCGAGGCCGCTGGCCCCCTTCAGGCGCACGTCGAGCAGCACCACGTCGGCGTCGCCCCCGGCGACCAGGGCCAGGGCGTCGGCCGCCTCCGTGGTGGCACCCACGATCTCGACCCTCGACGCCTGGGACGCCAGCATCGAGGTCAGCCCCTCAAGCACCACCTGGTGGTCGTCGACCAGCAGGAGCCGGACGGGGGCCCGGAGTGCCGGAGTCATCGTCGCCCCCACCCTATCCCCCTCCGAATCCTCCCTACGGGGGAGGCGGCCGACGCAGGCGACGACGTAGTCTCCGCCCATGAACGGGGACAGCGCCGTGCAGATCGTGCCGTCCGTGCTCCCGGCCGACTTCGCCCGACTGGGCGAGGAGGTCGCCGAGCTCGAGGCCGCCGGGGTCGACAAGATCCAGTGGGACGTCATGGACGGGCGGTTCGTGCCCAACCTGACCTTCGGCCCCGACGTGATCGCCGCCGCCCGCAAGCACTGCTCGGTGCCCTTCGAGGCCCACCTCATGGTCGTCGAGCCCGACGAGCTCCTGCCCAAGTACATCGAGGCCGGGTGCGAGCTGGTGATCGTCCACGTCGAGGCCTGCACCCACCTCCACCGCACCCTGGCCAGCATTCGCGAAGCCGGCGCCAAGTCGGGCGTCGCCCTCAACCCGTCCACGCCGCTCGACACCGTCCGCCACGTCCTCGACCTGGTCGACATGA
>JALYGL010000055.1 GCA_030777125.1 Actinomycetota bacterium | reverse complement strand
ACAGCTTGCAGGTCTCGACCTTCAACGCCGGCCCGGCGGCGGTCGAGGCCCTGTTCTCGCGGGCAGTCGACGCCGCGTACATCGGCCCCAACCCGGCCATCAACGCCTTCGTCCGGTCCGAGGGCGAGGCCATCCGGATCGTCTCCGGGGCTACGTCGGGGGGTGCCGCGCTCGTGGTCCGACCGACGATCACCGGCGCCGAGGGCCTGCGGGGCAAGAAGCTGGCCACGCCGCAGCTGGGCGGCACCCAGGACGTGGCCCTGCGCCACTGGCTGAAGTCACAGGGGCTGCAGACCGACGTCCGAGGGGGAGGCGCCGTGTCCGTCGCGCCCCAGGAGAACGCCCAGATCCTGGAGACGTTCCGAACCGGGCGCATCGACGGCGGATGGGTGCCCGAACCGTGGGCGACGCGGATGGTCCAGGAAGCAGGCGGCAAGGTCCTGGTCGACGAGGCGTCGCTGTGGCCGGGCGGCCGGTTCGTCACCACCCATCTCGTCGTTCGCACCGAGTTCCTCGACCGGCACCCGGACGCCGTCCGCCGCCTCATCCAGGGCCAGGTGGAGGCCGACCGGTTCGTCAACGCCAACCCCGCCGAGGCCCAGGGAGTGGCCAACCGCGGGATCGAGAAGGTGACCGGCAAGAAGCTGCCGGAGTCGCTGGTCCAGGCCGCGTGGAGGAACCTGACGTTCACCAACGACCCGATCGCCTCGTCGCTGCCCGCGTCCGCCGTCCGCGCCAACGACCTGGGGTTCCTGGACAAGGTCGATCTCGACGGTATCTACGACCTGGCGCTGCTCAACGAGGTGCTGGCCGGCGGCGGCGTCCCGACGGTGGCCGCCACGTGACGGTCGTCGGTTCTGAACGGGCCGTGACCGCCGTCACCATCGATTCGGTCTCGAAGGTCTTCGGCACCGCCGGGCGGGCGGTGGTGGCCTTGGACAAGATCTCCCTCGACGTCCGTCCCGGCGAGTTCGTGTGCCTGGTGGGGGCCTCGGGCTGTGGCAAGAGCACGCTGCTCAACCTGGTGGCCGGGCTGGACCGGCCGACGTCGGGCTCGGTCGACACCGGCGGCCGGCGCACGTCGGTGCTGTTCCAGGAGGCCGCACTGTTCCCCTGGCTGACGGCCAGCGCCAACGTCGAGTTGGCCCTGCGCCTGCGGGGGGTGCCCAAGGGCGACCGGCGGCCCCGGGCCGCGGGGCTGCTCGAGACCGTCCACCTGGGCGGCATGGCCGCCCGCCGGCCCCACGAGCTCTCCGGGGGGATGCGCCAGAGGGTCGCCCTGGCCCGGGCCTTGGCCCAGGAGACCGACATCCTGCTGATGGACGAGCCGTTCGGAGCCCTCGACGCCATGACTCGCGACCTGCTCCACGACGAGCTCGAGCGCCTGTGGCAGCAGCGGGGCATGACGGTGCTGTTCGTGACCCACAACGTCCGGGAGGCGGCCCGGCTGGGCGACCGGATCGTCCTGCTCACCAGCCGTCCGGGGCGGGTGGCGGCCGAGTTCGCGGTCGAGGTTCGCCGACCCCGGCGCATCGAGTCGCCAGAGGTGTCCGCCCTGGCCCGCACCGTCACCGAGCGCCTGCGGGCGGAGGTGCGCCGCCATGGCCGTTGACGGGTCCCGGCTCGAGTCCGAGCTGGCCGGGCTCGACGCCCTGGAGCTGGCCGAGCGCTCCGAACGCGGCCGGCTGGCGCGCCTGTGGTCGTCGACCTGGCCGAAGGCGGCGGCCATCATCCTGAGCCTGGTCGCGTGGCAGGCCGTGGTGTGGAGTGGGTGGCGGCCCGAGTACGTGCTCCCGCCGCCCGGCCCCGTCCTCTCGGAGCTGGCCGACCAGATGGGTACTGCGGACTTCTGGAGGGCGGTCGGGATCACCGTCCGCCGGGCGCTCGCCGGCTACCTGCTGGCCGTCGTCATCGGGACGGTGGTGGGCGTGGCCGTGGCGCGCGTCAAGCCCCTGCGGGTGGCCGTGGGGTCCCTCATCACCGGGCTGCAGACCATGCCGTCGATCGCCTGGTTCCCTCTGGCCATCCTGTTCTTCGGGCTCGGCGAGGCCGCCATCATGTTCGTGGTGGTGCTGGGTGCGGCGCCCTCGGTGGCCAACGGGCTCATCGGCGGCGTCGACCATGTCCCCCCGCTGCTGGTGCGCGCCGGGCGAAGCATGGGCGCGGGTGGGCTGTCCCTGTACCGCCACGTGGTGCTCCCGGCATCGCTGCCGGCGTTCGTCGGCGGCCTGAAACAAGGGTGGGCGTTCGCGTGGCGCAGCCTCATGGCGGGCGAGCTGATCGTGATCGTGGCCAACCGCCCGTCGATCGGGGCAAACCTGCAGTTCGCCCGGGAGCTGGCCAACGCCGAGGCGCTACTGGCCACCATGATCGTCATCCTCGTGATCGGGATCGTCGTCGACACGGCCTTCGGGAGGGCCGACGCCCGCATCCGGAACCGTTTCGGCCTGGTCGACGCCTCCGCCGCCTGACCCCGACGGTTCAGCCGCCCCAGTGGGGCACGGCGCCGTTC
>JALYGL010000054.1 GCA_030777125.1 Actinomycetota bacterium | reverse complement strand
GACAGGCGGGCGGGGTCGACGTCGAGGTGGGTGGCGACGACGTCGCGCAGGCGGGGCTCCAGCTCGCTCATCGCCCTGCCCGCCGGCCAGCGTCGCTCAGTTCCAGTTCCATCGTCTCCCTCAAGGTCCTCTTGTCGATCTTGCCGGTGCGGTTACGGGGAATGGCCTCGACCACGCGGACGTGTCGGGGCACTGCATAGTCGGCCATGCGGCGGGCCACCCAGCTCTGGACGTCGCCCGTGTCGACGCTGCGGCCGGCGGCCGGGACAACGTACGCGGCCACCGACTCGTAGGCCAGGCGGTCAGGGACGCCGAACACGGCCGCCTCGGCGATGTCGGGATGGCTCACCAGGAGGTACTCGAGCTCGACCGAGTAGACCTTGAAGCCGCCCCTGGTGATCATGTCCTTCTTCCGGTCGAGGACGTACACGTAGCCCTCGTCGTCGACCCGGGCGTAGTCGCCGGTGTGCAGCCAGCCGTCGGTGATGGCGGCGGCGGTGGCCGCGGGGTCGCCGAAGTACCCCGGTGTGACCATCGGGCCGCGGATCCACAGCTCGCCCGCCTCACCGGTGGCCACGTCGCGGCCGTCGTCGTCGACCACTCGCACGTCGGCGCACGGCAGCGGCCGCCCCACCGAGCCGGGCTTCCGCCGGAACTCCGAGTCGAGCAGGATGGTGGCAGGGGAGTGGGTCTCGGTGAGGCCGTAGGCGTCGTACAGGCGCATCTGCGGCATCCGCCGGCGGAGGGCGGCGACGGTCGAGATCGGCACCGGTGAGCCGCCGAAGGCCCCGATCTCCACGTGGGCCAGGTCGGGCCACGTGAAGGCCGGGTCGCGCAGGAGCAGGGGCCAGATCGACGGGACCACCATCAGGTAGGTGATACGGCGCCGACCGATGAGCTGGACGAGCTCCCGGGGCACGACCTCGTCGACCGTGACGGAGGTGCCGCCCGCCAGCATCATCGGGGTCACCTGGGCCACGTGGCCGGTGACGTAGTACAGCGGGAAGACGATGGCGGTGCGGTCGGCCGGGGTGAGGGCCAGGGTGCGCACGTAGGCGATGGCCGAGTGCATCGTGCCGCGGTGCACGACCTGGCTGGCCTTCGGCCGCCCGGTGGTGCCCGAGGTGTAGATGACGGCGTAGGTGGCGTCCTCGTCCGGGAACGGCACGGCCGGGCCCAGCCAGGGCCGGCGACGCCCGCACAGGTGGTCGCCGACCTCGAGCACCCGGCCGGCGGGCAGCCCGGCCTCGGCGCCCGCCGCCCGCAGGCCCTCGAGGTACCGGGCGTGGCCCAGAGCCAAGGACGCTCCGGAGTGGGCCAGCATGTACGCCCACTGCGGCGGCTGCAGGCGGGTGGACAGACCGACGAAGACGAACCCGCCCCTGGCCGCGGCCCAGATGGCGACCGCGATGTCGAGGCCGTTGGGGAGGCACACGGCCAGCCGGTCGCCGGGCCGCAGCCCGTGCTCGGCCAGGCGCTGCGCCGCCCCCTCCACCAACTCGGCGAAGTCGGCGTAGGTGACGTCGCCCTCCGGTGTCTCCAGGGCCACCGTGTCCGGGAAGAGGCGCACGGCCCGGTCGAGGGCCTCGACGATGGTGCGGACCCGGTCGGGATAGCACCGGACCTCCGTGCCCAACCACGGTTCCAGCGGGAGGTGCGCGCTCAGCACGGGTCGTCGGCCGCCGGCCGCCGCTCGGCCACCGCACCGGCGGCGCCCACCAGCTTGCCGATGCGCCGGTGCAGCTCCTTGACGCGGTCGCGGTCGGCGGCGTAGCAGCTGAACTGCCCCTTCCGGCGCTTGGTGATGAGGCCGGCGTCGAGCAGCACCGAGAGGTGGTACGCAGCGAGGGGCTGCGGCATGCCCACTGCATGGGCCAGGTACCCCGCGCTGCGGGGCCCTCGACGGAGGTGGCGGAGCATGAGGAGGCGGTGGGGCTCGGCCAGGGCGGCCAGATCCTCGGACAGCCGCCCGGCCTCGTCGCGTGTGACGGCGCTGACCATCCGGCAACTGTACGGAGCCGTTCATCGGATATCAACGGACGCTGATGTGGCGTCGGCCTTGCGGCCGGCGACGCCCACCGTTTACGGTCATCAACCAATGTTGATATCCATGGACGAGCGGTGAGCCGACGCGAAGACCTGACCCGCCGGAGGTTCCTCGGGCTGGCCGCCGGTGGTGCGGCCGCCGCAGCCGTCCTGGCCGCGTGCGGCGACGACGACCCGGGCCAGCCCGCCACCGCACCCGGCTCCGGTCAGGGGGCGGCCAAGGACTTCGGCGGACGGACCATCACCACGGCGGTCTACGCCAAGAACCATGCGTCGTCGCCGCTGTACTGGCAGCGGTTCGCGCCGCCCGGGCTGACGGTCAAGCCGGTCATCGTCACCAACCCGGCCGACATCAGCCGGGCCCTGGTTGCCGGCGACCTCGACTTCGGCCTCATGGGTTACTACAACACGATCATCGAGGCAGCGACCACCGGGATGAAGTCGAAGATCATCTGCATGTGCTCGCGCCAGGGCATCGGGCTCATCGCCCGGTCCGACCGTGGCATCTCGACCGTCGCCGACCTCAAGGGAAAGAGGTTGGGGCTACCCCCTCCCGGGGTCCAGGTCATGGTCGTCACCGCCGCCCTCGACAAGGTCGGCCTCGAGCTCGGCCGTGACGTCGAGGCGGTTCCCGTGGCCTACGCCGATCAGCCCGCGGTGCTCGAGCGGGGCGACGTCGACGCCTACGTCGGCACCGAGCCGCTCTGCACCCAGAGTGTCGTGTCGGGCCGGGGCGTGCGCATGGGCGACGTCTACGACACACCTGCCGGCGATCTCAACACCGCCATGTGGGCGGCACCGAAGAACCTGGGCGACGCCGACCTGCTCACGGCTGTGGCCCGGATGCAGCGCGACGCGGCAGAGCTGTTGACCCCCGGCGGGGTGAACAACCCCGGCGAGTGGCGCAAGCTCCTGGTGGAGCAGTTCGAGTACTCGGAGCCGGTCTACAAGGCGGTGCTCGACAACGTCGGAGCGGTCTGGCGCTTCGACGACACCCGCAAGGCGCAGTTCGAGGGGGCGGCCGAGCTGATGCTGGGCCAAGGCGTGATCACCACCAAACCGAGGATCGACGACCTGCTGCTCCTGGACTTCCAGCCCCGGAGCTGACTGCATGGTCCTCAGGGAGGTCCAGGGGGACGCTGGGCTCGACCTGGGCGACGTGCTGGGGCCCAGCAGCCCCCCCCGCACCGGTCGCAAGGTCGCAGGGTGGCGGCGGGTGGCGATGGGCTTGCTGCTGCCGGTCGTCCTGGTGGCCGCCTGGTCCGTCCTGAGCGCCACGGGCGTGCTGTCGGACCGGCTGCTACCGGCCCCGATGGAGCTCGTCCGCAGCAGCCGTGACTTCGTGGCCGCCCCTTCTCGCCCGCCGGTCCCCGGTGTGGTGCCCTTCCGCGGCGCAGCCGGCCAGCACGTCCGCGCCAGCGTCGGCCTCTGGGCGGTCGCCTACACCATCGCCCTCGCCGTCGGGCTGCCGCTCGGCCTCGGTCTGGGCCTGTCACGGTGGATGTCGGCGGCGGTCGACCCCCTCTTCCAGGCCGTCCGCTCCGTGCCCATCACCGCCTGGCTGCCCATCGCCCTCGTGTGGTTCGGACTGGGCGGAGGGGCGGCTCGGTTCCTGGTGTTCATCGGCGCGGTGTCACCGATCGTGGTGGCCACCGCCGACAGCACGGCCAGGGTTCCTCGCCAACTGGTCGACACCGCCCGGATGCTCGGGACCCCCCACCGTCACCTGGCCCGGCGGGTCTACGTGCCCGCCGCTCTCCCCGGCATCGTCACCGGGCTGAGGCTCGGGCTCACGTTGGGGTGGACGAGCGTCATCGTCGGCGAGCTCACGGGCACCACCCGGGGTCTCGGGGCCATGATGTTCTCGGCCCGCGAGGTGAGCCGCCTCGACCAGATCATCGTCGGGATGGCGACGTTCGCAGTGATCGGCCTGGCCGGAGACATGCTGCTGCGGGCGGTCACGCGCCCGTTCGTGCGGTGGGCCGACGCCTGAGCCGCCCTCACCCACCACCTCCGCTCACCGCCACGGGCATAGCGAAGGCCTATGGCCGCCTGCCGGTGTTGGCGGGCATCGACCTCACCGTCGCCGAGGGCGAGGTGGTGGCCGTCCTGGGCCCGAGCGGGTGCGGGAAGTCGACCCTGCTGCGCCTGCTGGCCGGGCTCGAGCCGCCCGACCGCGGCGAGGTGGAGGCCGGAGGGGAGCCGGTGCGGGGCCCCTCGCCGAACCGACCCATGGTGGCCCAGGGCGCCACGCTGTTCCCGTGGCTCCCCCTGCGAGCCAATCTGGAATGGGGACCGCGGGCGCTCGGGGATCGGCGGGCCGGCGCCATCGTCGACGAGCTGCTCGAGGCCACGGGCCTTCGCGGGTACGCCGAACTGCTTCCTCGCCAGCTCTCCGGCGGCATGCGCCAACGAGCCGCCATCGCCCAGGTGCTGGCCAACCAGCCGCCGCTCCTGCTCCTCGACGAGCCCTTCGGGGCGCTCGACGCCCAGACCCGCCTGCGCATGCAGGAGTGGCTGATCGGGCTGCTGGCCGAGCGGCGGACGGCAACGGTCATGGTGACGCACGACGTGGAGGAGGCGCTGCTCCTGGGGCATCGGCTGGTGCTGCTGTCCCACCGCCCGGCGGTGGTGATGGAGGAGGCCGTCCTCGACCTGCCGTCGCCCCGGGGGCGGGCGACACTGGCCGACGCCCGGTTCGTCGAGCTGAAGGCGACCGTGCTGGCGCAGGTCCTGGATGCCTGAGCCGACGGAGGCCGGCGGCTGGGACCGCTACCTGGTCGAGTACCACGACACCCACCCCGGGATCACCGAGGACGTGGTGGCAGGCGCACGGGATGCGAACGGGTGGTCGCCCTACGACTGGCTGGTGGAAGCCGTCCCGCCCGGTGCGTCCACCGTCGTCGACGTGGCCTGCGGCAGCGGCCCGGTCGCTCGTCTCCTGGGCCAGCGGCGGGTCGTCGGCGTCGACCAGTCGACGGGCGAGTTGGCCAGGGCCCGGAAGTCCGAGCCCTCCGGCCGACTGGTGCGAGCCGGGGCCACCGCGTTGCCGATCTGCGATGCCGCAGCCGATGCGGTGGTGATGTCGATGGCGCTGATGCTGCTGCGCCCGCTCGAAGCGGTTCTCTCCGAGGTCAGGCGCGTGCTCCGGACAGGCGGGACCTTCACGGCGACCGTCCCGCTGCGGCAGATGGCGGCGGCGGCTGGCGAATCGCACTTCGCCGAGATCCTCCGGGCCCTCGGCCAGAGCGCCACGGACTACCCCGAGCCCGGGGACGGACTGCTCGCCGACCGGTTCTCGACCTCGGGTCTCACCCTGGGCCAGGACGACGTCGCCTCGTTCTCCCGGGACGTGTGCGGCCCGGCTGACGCCGAGCTGGTCGTGCGGTCCTTCTACGCCGCCAACGCAGCGACGGCCACGGTGGACGCCGCGGTCGCCGCGTTCCAGGGCCGGGTGAGGTCGGGACCGGTCGGCGTCGAGTACCGGATCCGGAGGCTGGTGGCGATCGGATGACGTCGCTGAGTGCCAACTGGCCCAGGTCCCGGCGGGACCCCGGGCACCGCTGCACCACGTGCCGGTCAACACCTCCCGTTTCGGAGGCCAGAATGCAGCGGTGGTGATCTCGTCCGCTCCGGAAGGCGGCCCGTCGTGATGGAACCCCCCGCCCAGACCGGTCGCCGGCGCGTGGCCGTCACCGGTGTCGGCTGCCTGAGCCCGGTGGGCAACGACGTGGCCTCCAGCTGGGATGCGCTCAAGGCCGGCCGCAGCGGGATCGCGCCCATCACGCTCTTCGACGCGTCGGACCTCCCCACCCGAATCGCCGGAGAGGTGAAGGAGTTCGATCCGGTGGCCGCGCTGGGCCACAAGGACGCCCGCCGGACCAGCCGGTGCATCCAGCTGGCCGTCGTCGCCGCCCGGGAGGCGGTGGGCGACAGCGGGCTCGACATCGGCCCCATCGCCGAGGACGTCGCCGTCATCATCGCCTCGGGCGTGGGTGGCCTGGAGCTGATCGAGAAGGCGACCCTGGCCAACGACCGTCACGGGTTCAAGCGGGTGTCGGCGTTCACGGCCACGGCCATGCTCGTCGACATGCCCGCGGGAATGATCGCCACCGA
>JALYGL010000053.1 GCA_030777125.1 Actinomycetota bacterium | reverse complement strand
CCGCCAGCGCGGCCCGGCGCTCGGCCGGTAGGGGCGGCAGTTCGCTCCTGACCTGGGCCTGCCACTCCGCCGGCGGGTCGAGGGGCACCAGGTCGGGCTCGGGGAAGTAGCGGTAGTCGTAGGCCTCCTCCTTGGAGCGCATGGACGAGGTGGCCCGGGCGTCCTCGTTCCAGTGGCGGGTCTCCTGCACCACCGGCTCGCCCGCCTCCAGCAGCGCCACCTGGCGGGCGACCTCGTGCTCGAGGGCCCGCTCCAGCGACCGCACCGAGTTGAGGTTCTTGATCTCGGCCCGGGTGCCGAAGGTGGTGGACCCGGCCGGGCGCATGGAGACGTTGGCATCGATCCGCAGCGATCCCTCCTCCATGCGGGCGTCGGACGCACCGATGGCCACCAGGATGGCCCGCAGCTCGTTGACGTAGGCCTTGGCCTGCTCCGGCGAGCGGATGTCGGGGTCGCTGACGATCTCCACCAGCGGCACGCCGGCCCGGTTGTAGTCGACGAGGGCGTGGTCGGCACCGTGGATGCGCCCGCTGGAGCCGACATGGGTGGTCTTGCCGGTGTCCTCTTCCATGTGGGCCCTGGTGATGCCCACCCGGGTGCCGTCCGGGAGGTCGAGCCAGCCGCCGGTGTTGACCGGCTCGTCGTACTGGCTGATCTGGTAGTCCTTCGGCATGTCCGGATAGAAGTAGTTCTTCCGGTGGAATATCGACCGGCGCACCTCGGAGTGCAGGGCGGCGCCGATGCGCATGGCCAGCTCGACGGCCTGGCGGTTGATCACGGGCAGCGAGCCGGGGAGGCCGAGGCACACCGGGCAGACGTTGGTGTTGGGCTCGTCGCCGAACGCGTTGCGGCAGCTGCAGAACAGCTTGGTGGCCGTGGCCAGCTCGCAGTGGACCTCGAGCCCCACGACCATCTCCCACGCCGTGGTGGTCGGCGCGCTCACCCCACGCTCCGCTCGAGGGCGGCGGCGGCCCGGAACATCGTCGTCTCGCCCAGGGCCGGGGCCAGCACCTGGATGCCCACCGGCAGCCCGTCGTCGCCGGTGCCGTAGGGGACCGAGATGGCGGGATGGCCGGCCAGGTTGGACGGGATGGTGCACACGTCGGACAGGTACATGGCCAGCGGGCTGTCGGTCCGAGCGCCCAACCGGAAGGCGGTGGTGGGCGAGGTCGGCGACAGCAGCAGGTCGTGGGTGGCGTACGCGGCCTCGAAATCGCGGATGATGAGCGTCCGGACCCGCTGGGCCTGGCCGTAGTAGGCGTCGTAGTAGCCGGCCGACAGGGCGTAGGTGCCCAGCATGATCCGCCGCTTCACCTCGGCGCCGAACCCGGCGGCCCGGGTGGCGGCGTACATCTCGGTGACGTCGGCCCCGTCGACCCGCAGGCCGTAGCGCACGCCGTCGTAGCGGGCCAGGTTGCTCGACGCCTCCGCCGGGGCGATGAGGTAGTAGGCGGAGAGGCCGTGGGCCGCCGCCGGCAGGGACACGTCGTCGACCTTGGCCCCCTCGGCCTCCAGGGCGGCCACGGCCGCCTCCAGCCGGCCGGCGACGTCGGCGTCGATGCCGTCGGTCAACTCCCGGACCACGCCCACCCGCAGGCCCTCGACGCCCTCGGCCAACGACTCCGTCAGCCCCAGCGGCTGCTGGGGGATCGACGTGGAGTCGAGCGGGTCGTGGCCGGCGATCGCCTCCATCAGGAGGACGGCGTCGGCGACGCTGCCGGCGAAGGGGCCGATCTGGTCGAGCGACGAGGCGAACGCCACCAGCCCGTAGCGCGACACCAGGCCGTAGGTGGGCTTGGCCCCGACGACGCCACACAGGGCGGCGGGTTGGCGGATCGAGCCGCCGGTGTCGGACCCCAGGCCGAGCGGGGCGAACCCGGCGGCCACCGCCGCCGCGCTCCCCCCGCTGGAGCCGCCGGGGACGCGGGTGGTGTCGTGCGGGTTGCGGGTGGGGCCGAAGGCCGAGTTCTCGGTGGACGACCCCATGGCGAACTCGTCCATGTTCGTCTTGCCGATGACGATGGCCCCGGCCGCCCGCAGCCGGTCGACGACGGTGGCGTCGTACGGAGGCCGCCAGCCGTCGAGGATGCGGGACGAGCAGGTCGTGGCGATCCCTCGGGTGCACAGGTTGTCCTTCAGGGCGACGGGGACGCCGGCCAACGGCCCCGGATCGTCCCCCGTGGCCACCCGGCGGTCGACCTCGGCCGCCGACGCCCGCGCGTCGTCGGCCAGGATCAGGTTGAAGGCGTGGATCTCCGGCTCCCGCCGGGCGATGGCGGCCAGGTGTTCCTCGACGACGTCGGCGGCGGAGCGCTCGCCGGTCCGCACGGCGGCGGCCAGGGCGACGGCGGAGTTGGCGGTCACTGGCCGACCCACGTTCCTCGGGTCGTCCAGCGAACGCTGATGGACCGGCCTCCCGGGCCAGTCACGGCGCGTCCCCGAGGATCCGCGGGACCCGGAAGCGGTTGTCCTCGGCCGCCGGCGCCTGGGCCAGCACCTCGTCGCGGTCGAGGCTCGGACTCGGAACGTCCTCACGAAGCACGTTCACCAGAGGAACCGGGTGAGCCGTGGGCGGCACGCCGGCGGTGTCCAGCGACTCGACCGCCTCGGCATGACGGAGGACGTCGGCCAGCTGGCCGGTGAAGAGGTCGATCTCCTCGTCGCTCAGGTCGAGCCGGGCCAGTCGGGCGACGTGCACGACGTTGTCCCGGGAGAGGTGCTCGGCCACACGGTCATCGTAGGCGGGGCTCGGCAGGACGCCTCATGGATGCTCGACCCCGCGGGACGCCCGAGTGGCGAACTCCACCGTGCGACGCTCGATCTCGTCGCTGTCGTAGTCGAGCGTGGCCACGTGGAAGCTCCGCTCCAGCCAGACCCGCTCGACCGGCCCCGACACGCCCGAAGCCAGCACGTCGCCCGACACGGGCGGGACGACGTGGTCGGCGCGGCTGCTGAACAGCAGCGTCGGGCAGGTGACCTCCGGTAGCCGGGCGGCGACGTCGTCGAGGGCGGTGCACAGCGACAGCAGGGGATCGATCGGCAACTCGTCGTGGGACTCCTCGCGGGCGCCGGGGTCGGCCACGTCGCCGCCGATCGACGGCAGGGAGTGGTGGCCGGCGTCACGGATGCCGCGGAGCAGGTCGCGGAACGACTCCGCCGGGGGGTCGACGTACGGGTTCACCAGTACCAGGCCGGCCACCTCGGGGTGGCGGGCGGCCAACCACAGCGCCAGGCTGCCGCCCATGGACAGGCCGGCGACCACCACGTCGCCGCACCGGGCCGCCAGCCGGTCGAGCGCGGCGTCGGCGGCGGCCGTCCAGTCGTCCCAACCGCAGGTGGCCAGGTCGGCGGGCGAAGTGCCGTGCCCGGGCAGGAGCGGCGACTCCACCTCCAGTCCGGCGGCCTCGAGGGCGGCGGCCAGCCCGGCCACCGACTGCGGCGTCCCGGTCAGGCCGTGCAGGACGAGGGCCCCTCGGCGCCCTTCCCGGGTCAGCCGTCGCCCCAGGTCCGGCTGGCTCGCAGCGACATGGCCTGGAACCGGAGCATGGCCGCCGAGGCCCCGGCCACCGCCTCCTCCAACGAAGTGTGCTCGACCGGGACGCCGTACCGGGACAGGCCAAGGGTCACCGCCTCCAGGTCGCCGCCGGCCACCGTGTCCACGGCCAGCGACAGCCGGACGGGGTAGCCCAGCTCGCCCCGCCAGCCGCCGTTACCGATCACCCGGCCCCAGAGCGACACCTGGCCGATGACCAGGGCCACGTCCGGGAACAGGCACAGCCCGTGCTCCTTCAGGGCGTCGAGGTCGGCGGTGCCGTAGACGCCGCAGCTGCAGTCGGGATCGGGCGCCGGGTGGTTGACCTCCAGGCACCGGGCCCGCATGGGTTCGCCGGGCGGCCACTCGATCCACTTCTGGGTCACCGACCGCAGCAGCCGGCCGGACGACACCTGCCAGTAGCGCCAGCCGACGACCGGGTCGGAACGGTCGCGTCGGGACTCGACCGTGGACGGGCCCACTAGGCCCGGGCGTCCTCCGACTGGGTCCAGCGCTTCGTCTCGGGGAAGTCGGGGTCGTTGACGCAGATCGAGTCGGGGTCGGGCTGCCACATGGCCGACGCCTGCTCGTAGCAGGCCTTGTGGAACGTCATGGGCGTCGGGCACATGGCGCCGGCCACCGACAGCTCGGCTTTGAACGCGTCCTGGGCGGGGACGTTCTGCCCGCAGACGTCGCACATCTCCGGTGCTGGCGAGGGAGTCGGTTCCATGGTCCCAGTGTACGTTTCAGACGATGGACACGTACCCGTTCCTATCCGACGAGTGGATCGCCGCCGCCCGCAAGATCCGTGAGGAGCACGGCTCCATCGGCACGCCGCTCCCCAACGACATCCGGATGAACCAGGTCATCACCGAGGTCCCACCGGGCGACCGCACCGTCGACGCCCACATCGACACCACGTCGGGGAACCTGGAGATGGAGCTCGGGCACCTGGAGAACCCCGACGTCACCATCACCCTCGACTACGAGACGGCCAAGTCGTTCTTCGTCGAGGGCGCCACCGAGGCCGGCATGCAGGCGTTCACTCAGGCGTTCATGGGCGGCAAGGTGCGGGTGCAGGGTGACCTGGCCAAGCTGCTCGCCGCGCTCCAGCAGGTGGCGCCGCCCGACCCGGCCCAGGTCTCCGCCGTCCAGCAACAGATCAGAGACATCACTGCGTAGGCGCCTGCTCCCGCTGCTGGTCTGCCTGCTCCTGGCCGCCGGGTGCTCGGGCGGCACCGACGACGAGGCCGCACCCACCATCACCGGCGCGCCGCCCCCCACGGAGCCGACGACCACCACCACCCTCCCGCCGCTGTACCCCCTGTCCGGGCGGCCGGCGACCGACCCGGCCCGCATGGTCCGGCCTGCGGTGACGGTCAAGATCGACAACATCGCCGCCGCCCGGCCCCAGGCCGGCATCGACAAGGCCGACGTGGTCTACGAGGAGCTCACCGAAGGGATCACCCGCCTGGTGGTGGTGTTCCAGTCGGAGGACGTCGAGACGATCGGCCCGGTGCGGTCGGTGCGGCCCGCCGACCCGGTCATCGTCACCCCGCTGGGCGGGGTCCTGGCCTTCTCCGGCGGCAGCCCGGCCGCCGTCGACGTGGCCAGGGAGGCTCCCCTGGCCCTCGTCACCGAGGGCGACACCGACGTCATGTACCGGCGGAGGGGCCGGTCGGCACCCCACAACCTGTACACCTCCCTCCAGGGCCTCTACGCCAAGGCGCCGCCGGAGGCCAAGGCCCCGCCCGCCTTCGCCGAGTTCCTCCGCGACGGGCGACCGTTCGCCCCCGCCGGCGGAACGCCCGCCGGGCACCTGAGCCTGGTGCCGGCGCCGTACGTGACCGCCGCCTACGACTGGGACGCTGGCGCGGGGAGATGGAGGCGCACCACCGACGGCCGTCCCCACCTCCTGGAGGGTGGCGAGCAGATCTCCCCCACCACCGTGATCGTCCAGTTCACGCCGTACTCGGTGTTCGTCCACGACGCCAAGGTGCGCTACCCCGAGGTCGTCGGCTCGGGCGACGCCCTCGTCTTCGCCGGCGGCATGGGCGTGACCGCCAAGTGGTCGAAGCCGTCGCCCGGGGACGTCACCCGCTTCACCGACCCGAACGGGGCCCCGATCGCCCTCCCCCCGGGCCAGACCTGGGTCCACCTGGTCGCTCCGGGGTCGGCGGTCAACGCGTCCTAACCGGGCAGCTCCGGGCACAGCTCGCGTATCCGCAGCTCCAGCTCCTCGACGGTCCAGCGGCCGGGCTGGTCCAGGCTGTCGCCGAAGTCCCATGGCTCCAGGGCCTGCACCCTGCTCCCGTGCACGAAGAACACCCGCCCGGTCACAGGGCACCCCTCGGCGGCCAGGTAGGCGACGAGGGGGGAGGCGTTGGCCGGGTGCCAGCGGTCGAAGTCACGGTCGTCGGCCGGCGGCGCCACCACGTCGGCGATCCGAGGCACCGACGACGTCAGCCGCGTCCGGGCCATGGGGGCGACGGCGTTGCAGCGCACGCCGTAGCGCCCGAGCTCCTGGGCGGCGATGACGGTGAGGGCGGCGATGCCGGCCTTGGCCGCCCCGTAGTTGGCCTGCCCCGGATTGCCGATCAACCCCGAGGTCGACGTGGTGTTGACGACCGCGGCCCGGACCTCCCGCCCGCCCTTGCTCCGCTCCCGCCAGTAGGCGGCGGCCCAGCGGGTGGGGACGAAGTGGCCCTTGAGGTGCACCCGCACCACGTCGTCCCACTCGTCCTCGGTCATGTTGACGATGAACCGGTCCCGCAGGATGCCGGCGTTGTTCACCAGCACGTGCAGGTCGCCGTAGGCCGAGACGGCGCTGTCCACCAGGCAGCGGCCGCCGTGCCAGTCGGCGACGTCGTCGGTGCTGGCCACCGCCTCGCCACCGGAGGCGCGGATCTCGGCCGCCACCTCCTCGGCCAGACCCGGGTCACCCGCGGTGCCGTCGATGGCGGCGCCGGAGTCGTTCACCACCACCCGTGCGCCCTCCGCAGCCAGGAACAAGGCATGCTCCCGGCCCAGCCCGCGTCCGGCGCCGGTGACGATCGCCACCCGGCCGGCCAGGGACCTCAAAGCACGTAGACGTTCACGGCCGTGTTCGGCCGGACCTTGGTCCCCGCGGCCGGGATGGTCAGGAAGACCTTGCCGCTGCCGGGGCCGAAGGTGTTGCCCAACCGCAGCCCCGCCGCCTCCAGCGCGGCCCGGGCCTCTGCGACCGTCATGTCGTTGATCCGGGGGACCTGAGGCTGGCCCTTGGAGACGGTGACCGTGACCCGGCTGCCCCGGGCCACCGACGCACGGGGTCCGGGGTTGGTGGCGACCACCTTCCCTCGGGTGTCGTCGTCGTCGTTGAAGGTCTCGGCCCGGACCGCTTCCAGGCCCAGCCTGCCCAGCTCGGCGGAGGCATGCTCGAACGTCATGCCCACCAGGCCGGCGGGGACCAGGCGGGGCTCGGGGCCCTTCGACACGACGATGTCGACCGTCGCGCCCTTGGGCGGCTGCTCCCCCTTGAGCGTCCAGTCGAGGACCACGCCCCTCCGCGTGTCCTCGCTGAACTGCGACGTGACGCTGCCCACCTTGTGACCGACCGCCTCCACCGCCGCCCTGGCCTCGTCCTCCGTCTTGCCCGTGAGGTCGGGTACCGCCGTGGGCGTGGGCCCCTTGGAGACGGTGATGGTGACCCGCTCCTCCTCCTCCAGCCTCACCCCGGCAGCGGGGTCCTGAGCGATCACGGCCCGGAGCGGGACCGTGTCGGAGAACTCCTCCCGCAGCACCACCTGGAACTTGAGCGCCTTCAGGGCCGCGGCAGCGTCCTGCTCGGCCATCCCCGCCACCGCCGGTACCGGGTGGGTCGGGACCCGGGCGCGGATCACCGCCCACGACGCCACCCCGCCGGCGACCAGGAGGGCGACGACCACGAGCACGACGAGCGGCCAGCGGCGGCGGTTGTCCCGCTCTCTCGGCTCCTTCGGCTCGGTGTGCTCGGCGCGCTCCCGGCGGCGCTGCCGGCGGGACGGTCGGGGTTCGCCGGCGGCCTCGGGCCCGACGACCGGCGCGGCGCCGATGGCACGGGGCGCCTCGTCGACGACGGTGACGTCGCCGGCCCGATCGGCGTCGCCCAGCCCCAGGTCGGTGGGATCGCTGTCGAGGGCCGGGAGCGTCTCGTCCAGGCTGGCCATGCCGGCCAGGGGCAGGGGCTCGGGGCGCGCCAGGTCGGCCGAGGCGGCCTGGAGGGCGGAGCCGAGCGCGGCCGCATCCATGCGGTCGGCCGGGTCGGGACGCCCGGCCCGGGCCAGGATGGCGCCCAGCCGGCCCATTTCGGGCGGCGGCTCCAGCGGACGCTCGAGACGGCCCAGCAGCGTGGCCACGGTGGTGTCGGCGGCGAAGGGCACGCTGCCGGTACAGGCCTCGACCAGGACGACGGCCAGCGAGTAGACGTCGGCCTTGCCGTCGACGGCCACGCCGCGGACCTGCTCGGGTGACGCGTAGCGCGCCGTCCCGAGGACCGCCCCCATGGGCTCCGTCCACGCCGCCTCGGCCAGGGCCCGGGCCAGCCCGAAGTCGGCGATGCGCAGTCGGCCGTCGTCGTCGAACAGCAGGTTGGCGGGCTTGATGTCGCGGTGCACCAGCCCCCGGCGGTGGGCGTAGTCGAGCCCGGCCGCGGCCTGCAGCCCGACCGAGAGGGCCTGGGCCGGGGTGAGCCGGTGACCCCTGTCGAGGAGCGCCCGCAGGCTGCCGCCGCCGAGGTACTCGCAGACAAGGTACGGACCGTCGGTCTCCTCGCCCCAGTCGTAGACCGACATGACGTTGGGGTGGTTGAGGGCGGCGGCGGCGTGGGCCTCGGCCCGGAAGCGGCGCAGGAAGGCCTCGTCGTCGGCCAGCGCCGGGTGCAGCACCTTCACCGCCACCCGGCGGCGCAGCTTCACGTCGTCGGCGAGGAACACATGGGCCGATGCCCCGGTGCCGATGGGCGCCAGCAACCGGTACCGGCCACCGAGCACCCGGCCGATGTGGTCGGCGATACGGGTCGAGGCCACGGGACGAGGCTACCGTGCCAGCCCCCCCCGACTACGGCATCACCGTGAACGACAATGGAGCGACATGGCCCGCCGCATCCTCATGACACTCATCGCCGCCGTGGCCGTGGGCGGCTTCGTGTTCGTCTTCTCCGAGCCCAAGCAGGAGCTCATCCCGGACCGGCCACCGGCGGTGGAGGAGGTCTACCCCGCGGGCGGCAACCTCGACCTGCGTCAGGTGACGATCGGCGTCGACCTCGCTCCCGGCTACACCGGATACCTCCTGCTCGACGGCGTGGAGCTCCCGCGCGACGACGTCCAGTTCGTCGACGCCCTCAACACCCTCACCCTCCGCCCGCAGCCGGGCAGCGACTACCAGACCCTGCGCCCCGGTCCCCATTGCGTGACCGCCGTCTACCACCGCATCGGCGAGCCCGAGACGGAGTCCGACAGCTACCGCTGGTGCTTCCGGCTGCATTGAGCGAGAACCGAAGCGAAGCGGAGGATCGCAGCCAGAACTGCCTGTTCTGCCGGATCGTCAGTGGCAACGCCGACGCCGCGGTCGTGCTCGAGGACGAGGACACGATCGCGTTCCTCGACCACCGCCCCCTCTTCCCGGGCCACTGCCTGCTCGTCCCCCGTGCCCATCACCAGACCCTCGCCGACCTGCCCCCGGACCTGGTCGGCCCCCTGTTCGAGGCGGCGCAGCGGCTGGCCCGGGCGGTCGAGGCGGCCATGGAGGCCGACGGCACGTTCGTGGCCCTGAACAACCGGGTCAGCCAGAGCGTCCCGCACCTCCACGTCCACGTCGTGCCCCGCCGCCGCAAGGACGGCCTGCGCGGCTTCTTCTGGCCCCGCCACCCGTACGCCACCGACGCCGAGATGGAGCGGGTGGCCGCCCTGGTGCGGGCCGCCCTCTGACCGGGGGCTCAGAGCCGCTCCAGGAGCGCGCCCTTCCACTCGTCGGCCAGCGGCTCCACCGCCAGCAGCGCAGCCACCACCTCGGGCGGGGCCCCGCCCGGACGGGCGGCCTCGTGCATGGCCCGGACGGTGGCGCCCATGGGGTGACGCTCCACCACCCGGACCGGCCCGGCCACCGGCACCCGGCCTTCCTCCAGCACCCGCAGGTACCACCCGGTCCGGGCGGTCTCCTTCATGCGCCGGCCGACGTCGCCCCGTCCCCGGTGCATGGCCAGCTTGAAGCAGGGCCAGCGGGGCTGGCACACCTCCAGCACGGCGTCGCCCCAGGCCCACCGGTCGCCGATGCAGACGTCGTCCTCCGTGCACCCGGTCGTGGACAGGTTCTCGCCGAAGGCGGCCGGGCCGAGCTCCTCCCCCAGCTCCTCGCTCCAGGCCGCCAGGTGCTCTGACGGATATGCGTACACGGCCTTGTCCGGCCCCCCGTGCCACCGGCGGTCGGCCTGGCCGTCCCCCTCCAGGTTGGCCCGCCCCAGCCACAGGTCGGCGGAGGTCACCGGCCGCTTGGCGATCCCGCTGGTGACGGGCCGCCCCCGGTGCCGGCCCAGGTGCGTGGGCATGGTCACGTTGACAGACAGCAGGCCGACGACCTGGCCTACATGGCCCGAACCCGATGGCTCGCTCATCCCGGGACGTGCCCCGACTCGAGGAGGGCCAGGAACGCCTCCTCGTCCAGTATCGGGACCCCCAGCTCCTCGGCCTTGGCGACCTTCGCCGCCCCCGGTTCCGCCCCCGCGGCCAGGTACGTCGTCCTCTTCGACACGCTCCCCGGCGAGGTGCCCCCCCGGCTCTTGATGGCCTCCACCGCCCGCTCGCGCGACAGGGCCCCCAGCGTCCCGGTGACCACGATCGACGTACCGGCGAGGGTCTGCGGCACGTCGGGCGCCGAGACCGAGCCGGCGAAGTTCACGCCCGCCTTCCTCAGCTTCTCGATGACCGCCCGGTTGGTGTCCAGGGCGAAGAACTCGTGCACCGCCCGGGCGATCACCGGGCCGACCCCCGGGGTGGCGGCCAGCTGCTCTTCGGACGCCTCCATGATCCGGTCGAGGTGCCCCAGGGCGTCCGCCAGCACCTCCGCTCCCCGGCCGCCCACATGGCGGATGCCCAGCCCGGTCAGCAGGTTGGCCAGTGGCCGGTCCTTGGACGCCTCGATGGCAGCCAGGAGGTTGCGGGCCGACAGGTCGCCGAAGCCCTCCATGCTCACCAGGTCGTCGTAGCGCAGGGAGTAGATGTCGCCCACGTCCCGCAGCAGCCCGGCCCCGGTGAGCTGCAGCACCCGCTTCTCGCCCAGCCCCTCGATGTCCATGGCCCCCCGCGAGGCGAAGTGCCCGATCCGTCCGGCCAGCTGACCGGGGCACTCGGCGTTGGTGCAGAACGTGTCGCTCTCCCCCGGCAGCCGGACCAGCGGGCCACCGCAGACAGGGCACGTGGCGGGGAAGGTCCACTCCGGGAGGCCGGGAGGCCGTTTGGCCAGCACCGGCGCCACCACCTCGGGGATGACGTCGCCCGCCTTGCGGACGGTCACCGTGTCGCCGGGGCGGACGTCCTTGACCCGGACCTGGTCCTCGTTGTGCAGGGTGGCCAGCTGGACGGTGGACCCGCTCACCCGCACCGGCTCGAGCATGGCGAACGGGGTCGCCTTCCCGGTGCGGCCAATGGACACCATGATGTCCTTCAGGACGGTGGTGGCCTCCTCGGGCGGGAACTTGTAGGCGATGGCCCACCGGGGCGACTTCGACGTGGCCCCGAGCTCGTCGCGCTGGGCCAGGTCGTCGACCTTGACCACCACGCCGTCGATCTCGTAGTCGAGGTCGTGACGGTGCTCGAGCCAGTGCCGGCAGTAGTCGTGGACCTCGTCCAGGCTGCCGCTGCGGCGGACCTCCGGGTTCACCGGCAGCCCGGCGGCCTCGAGGAACTCGAGCGTCTCGGAGTGGCGGCGGAACCGGGGGCCGCCCTCGATCTGTCCGAGCTGGTAGGCGAAGAACCGCAGGTCGCGGCTGGCGGTGATCCGGGGGTCCTTCTGGCGCAGCGACCCGGCGCCCGAGTTGCGCGGGTTGGCGAACAGACGGCCGCCGGCCTCACCCTGGCGCCGGTTCAGCTCCTCGAAGGCGGGCTTGGGCATGTACACCTCGCCCCTCACCTCGAGCACGGCCGGTGCCTCGCCCTTCAGCCGGTCGGGGATCACCGAGATGGTGCGGACGTTCTCGGTGACGTCCTCGCCGGTGACGCCGTTGCCCCGGGTCGCGCCCCGCACGTAGCGACCGTCCTCGTACAGCAGGGAGATGGCGATGCCGTCGATCTTCAGCTCGCACACGTAGTCGACGTCGCCGGAGATGTAGCGCTCCATCCGCTTGCCCCACGCCACCAGCTCGTCGAAGCCGAAGGCGTTGTCGAGCGACATCATCGGCGTGCGGTGGCGGACCTCGGCGAACAAGGACGAGGTCGTCCCCCCCACCTTCTGGGTGGGCGAGTCCGGCGTGGCCAGGCCCGGGTGGGCCTCCTCCAGCTCCCGCAGCTCGAGCATCAGGGCGTCGAACTCGGCGTCGGAGATCTCGGGGTCGTCGAGCACGTAGTAGCGCTCGGTGTGGTGCTCGATGAGGCGGCGCAGCTCCGCCGCCCGGTCCTCGGCTGCGGTTCGGTCCCGGCTCACTCAGCCGAGCGTAGATTTCCGGTGGATGGAACGGGTGCTCCGCTGGGTCGTGGCCGGGCTGTGGACGGCGCTGCCGTTCACCGCCGGGCCCACGCTGGCCGCGGCCCTCGATGACGTCGGGCACCCTGTCCGTACCGCGGCGACCATCTTCCTATGGACGGGGTGGTCGGCCGGCGTGGCCGCCTCACTGATCCTGCACCCGGTGGGGTTGACCGCTCTTCGCGTCCTGGCCCCGGCGGCGGTGGCCGCCACCCTGGGCGCGGCGGTCGACGGGCACCCCTCGGCCCTGGCCGTCGGGTGGGCGGCGGTGACGTGCGGGTGGGCCCTCTCCCCCGGCTTCGGCCTGCTGTGCGTCAACGGCCAGGCCTACGCCAACGAGCGCCGCTTCCTGCTGCGGGCTCCCGGGCCCCTGCTCTTCGGGCCGTTGTTCGTGGTGTGGGCGCTCACCGTGACCGGCCTGGCGTCCGGCCCCCTGTTGCTGGCCGGGCGCCGCTGGGTCCCCGGCGTGCTGGCCTGTCTGGTCGGCCTGCCACTCGCCGTGCTCCTGGTCCGGGCGCTGCACAACCTCTCCCGCCGGTGGGTGGTGTTCGTGCCCGCCGGGATCGTCCTCCACGACCCCGTCACCGTGCGCGAGCCGCTGCTGTTCCGCCGCCAGGACGTGGTCCTGCTGGGCCCGGCCCCGACCAACAGCATCGGGCTCGACCTCACCCAGCGGGCCCTGGGCCTGGCCCTGGAGCTCTCCCTGGACAAGCCCTACGCCCTGACCCTCATGAAGCCGGGCCAGAGGCAGGGCCAGCCGGTCGAGGCCGACCGCCTCCTGTTCACGCCCACCCGCCCCGGCGCCGTCGTCGAGGAGGCCGCCCGCCGCCGGATCAGGACACCTCGCCGGGACGCTCAGCCGGCGATGCCTCCGCCGAGCACCTCGTCGCCCCAGTAGAGGACGACGCTCTGGCCCGGGGCGACCCGGCGCTGGGGCGCGGCGAACGTGACCGTGGTCCGACCGGCGGAGGATTCGACGACGGCGTCGACCGCCGGCCCATGGGCGCTGCACTGGGCGGCGACCGGCCCCTCGATGCCCCGGCCGGCGGTCCACACCATGTCGCCCAGCTCCACCGTGTCGGTGTGGAGGTCGTCGAGGTCCCCGGCCACCACGGTGGCGGTGGCCGGATCGACGGACAGGGCGTACCGCCGGCCGGCGCCCGCCGTGCCCAGCCCCTTGCGCTGGCCCACGGTGACCAGCTCCACGGCGTCGACCCGGCCGATCGTCGCCCCCGAAGGGTCGACCACCCGGCCCGGGTGGAGGTCGATCCGGGGGGCGAGGAACGACGCCCGACCGCCGGCGGTCGTCACGAAGCACACGTCCTGGCTGTCCGGCTTGGCCGCCGTGCGCAGCCCCAGGGCGGCCGCCCGGCCCCGCACGTCGGCCTTGGTCATCTCGCCCACCGGGAACAGGCAGCGGGCCAGTGCGTCCTGGCCCAGGACGTAGAGGACGTACGACTGGTCCTTCGCCGGGTCGACACCGCGCAGAAGGCGGGCTCCGCCGGGATCGTCCCGTCGCACCCGGGCGTGGTGGCCGGTGGCCACCGCGTCGAAGCCCAGCTGAGCGGCCCGGCGCAGGACCCGGCCGAACTTGAGGTGGCGGTTGCACTCGATGCACGGGTTGGGTGTGCGGCCACCGGCGTGGGCGGCCGCATAGGGCGCCACCACCCGAGCCTCGAACTCCTCGGCGAAGGTCCAGACCCAGTGGTCGATCCCGATCTGGTCGGCCACCCGCCGGGCGTCGTCGATCTCGGCCACCGAGCAGCACCCGGAGTCGCCGGCGTTGTCCCACAGCCGCAGGGTGACGCCCGTGACCTGGTGGCCCTGCCCGACCAGCAGGGCCGCCGCCACCGAGGAGTCGACGCCGCCCGACATGGCGGCGAGGACCCTCACAATTCCACCGCTGGGGGCTGCGCCCCCAGATCCCATCTCCGGACGGCGAGCTGGCGCTCGCTCGCCCGGCCTGCTCGCTGGCCAACTCGCGTCACAGGGCCCGCAGGCGCGCCACCGCGTCGGGGATGGCGGCCAAGGCCAGGTCGACGTCGGCATCCGACGTCATCCGGCCCAGCGACAGGCGCAACGCCCCGGCCGCCCGTTCCCTCGGCACACCCATTGCGGCCAGGACGTGCGACGGGTCGACCGCCCCACTGGCGCAGGCCGAGCCGGCCGAGGCGTACACCCCGGCCGCGTCGAGCAGCATCAGCAGCGACTCGGCCTCCACCCCGGCGAACGAGACGTGGCAGTTGCCGGCGATCTTCACGGTGCGGTCGCCCGTCTCGGCCGCGTCGGGCACCGCAGCCAGGAGGCCGTCGGCCAACCGGTCGCGCTGGGCCCCGACCCGGCGCACGACCTCGTCGCGCTCGGCCACCGTCGCCCGCATGGCCGCGGCCATGGCCACGATCCCGGCCACGTTGTGGGTGCCGCTGCGGCGGTCGCGCTCCTGACCCCCGCCGTGCAGGATCGGTCGCAGGGCGACGCCCGACCGCACCACCAGCGCCCCGACCCCCTTGGGGCCGCCGAACTTGTGGCCACTGACGGCCACCAGGTCGCAGCCGGCCCCCGTCGCGGCCACGTCGAGCCACTGGAACGCCTGGACGGCGTCGGTGTGGAGCACCGCCCGCGGCGCCCGATCGCGGACGAGGGCGGCCACCCGGTCGAGGGGCTGGATGGTGCCGACCTCGTTGTTGGCCAGCATCACCGACACGACGGTGACCTCGGGGTCGAGGAGGTCGGCCAGCCGGTCGAGGTCGACGACGCCGTCCGGCGCCACCGGTGCGATCTTCCCGCCCAGGGCGGCGCAGGCGTGGAGGACGGCATGGTGCTCGACCGCGGTGCACACCACCCCACCGGGTCGGGCGGCGTGGGCCCCGGTCACTGCCAGGTTGTCGGCCTCCGTGCCGCCGCCGGTGAACACGATCTGGCCCGGTTCCGCGCCCAGGCACTCGGCCACCGTGTCCCGAGCCTCGTCGAGCGCCTTGCGGGCCTCCCGGGCGACGGCGTGGGCGCCCGACGGGTTGCCGAAGCGGTCGGCGAGGAAGGGGAGCATGGCCTCGACCGCCTCCGGCCGCATGGGCGTGGTGGCGGCGTTGTCGAGGTAGGCGGGCACGGGTCCAGCGTACGCCCGGCGCCCTCAGTTCATCGGCGAGAAACCGCCGTCGGTCGCGGGCGGCGGGCCTGGGGCCGGCGCCACGGGTGTGGACGACGGGGCGGGCGTCGGTCCGGTCACCGCGGGCCCCGCCGACCGGTGCTGGTAGGCCGCGGCCACGCACACCAGGAAGGCCTCGGGCTGGACGCCGGCCGGCGGGCGGGTCCGGAGCCGGTCGGCCAGCGGGGTGGCCAGCTTCACGGCCAGGTCGTACCGCACGTCGGGCCGGAGCGAGCCGGCCCGCAGCAGGAAGGCCCGCACCGCGGCGTAGTCCTCCGGACGCACGGCGGCGGCGTCGAGGGTCGTGGCGTAGGTCTCGAGGCCGGACGGGACGGCGAAGGTGACCGCCGCCGGTGCGGGCAGGCTCGTCCGTTCCCGTAGGACGATCGTGCCCGCCACCAGGTCGCCCAGCCGCTGGTTGCGGGCGCTGAACAGCACCGACACCACCGCGGCCGCCCCGGCGGTGAGGTGGAAGTCGACCAGACCCAGGGCGGCCCGGATGGCGGCGTGGCGGAAGCGGACAGGGGCGCCCTCGACGGTCACCACACGGAGCCCGAGGGCCAGCTTCCCCACCGTGCGCCCCCGCCAGAGCGTCTCGCTGGCCGCCGGATATCCGAACACCACGGCGAACAGCAGCAGCAGGATGAGGGCCTGGGCCACGCCGGCGGCCTCACCGGACACCGCCGCCATCAGGGCGAGGATCAGGGCGATGGCCAGCGCGGCCTGGATGGCCCAGTCGAGGAGCAGGGCGAGGAACCGCGACCCCAGCCCGGCCGGCTCGAGGTCGAGCGGGACGGCCTCGGGGGTGACGACGGGCGCCGTGCTCACCCCCATGGAGGGTACCGGGCACACTCGGACATGGACATCGACCGGTACATCGCCGACCACCAGCCGGCGTGGACCAGGCTGGGCGACCTCACCGCCAGGGCGGGGCGGGCCACCGGTCGGTTGTCGGCGGCCGAGCTGGACGAGCTGGTCCGGCTCTACCAGCGGGTGTCGGCCCACCTCTCCTACGTCCGCACCTACTACAAGGATCCCGCCCTCACCGCGTCCCTGACCCGGCTGGTGGCCCGGGCCGGGGCGGTGGTCTACGGCACCCGGGCCCGCACCCTGCGCGCCATCGTCGGCTTCATGGCCGTGACCTTCCCCGGGGCCGTCTGGCACTCCCGGCACTTCGTCGCCGCCGCCGCGGCCCTGTTGCTCCTGCCCGCGCTGGCCTTCGGGGTGTGGCTGGCCAACTCCCCGGCGGCGGTGGAGGCGTCGGCGCCGGCGGCCGTCCGCCAGGCCTACGTGGAGCGCGACTTCGAGGAGTACTACTCCTCCGGGCCGGCCGCCGCGTTCGCGTCCGAGGTGTTCACCAACAACGTCCGGGTCGCCTTCCTGGCCTTCGCCGGCGGGATCGCGTTCTGCGTGGTCACCGCCGGGGTGCTGGCCTTCAACGGGGCCGGGATCGGGTCGGTGGCCGGGCTGTTCGCCGCCGGCGGCCACTCGGCCAAGTTCTGGGGCCTCATCCTGCCCCACGGCCTGCTCGAGCTGACGGCCGTGGCCGTGGCCGGTGCCGCCGGCCTCCGACTGGGATGGACGCTCGTCGACCCCGGCGACCGGCCCCGTGCCGTCGCCCTGGTGGAGGAGGGGCGGCGGGCGGTGTTGATCGTGATCGGCCTGGTGGCGGTGTTCGCCACCGCCGGCGCCATCGAGGGGTTCGTGACCGGCTCCGCCCTCCCCACCGCGGTGCGCGTCGGCATCGGGGTGCTGGCCGAGGCGCTGTTCCTCACCTATGTGGTCGTCTACGGCCGGGCCGCGGCGGCGGTCGAGGACCCTGCGGTGCTCAGTCGCGTCGCTTCCCTCACAGCCGGCCGGTCGCCTTCACCCTGAGATAGGCGTCGGCCAGCAGCGGGGCCAGACGTCCGGGCTCGGCGTCGACCACGGTTGCGCCCATGGACCGCAAGCGGGCGACGGTACGGGCCCGGTCGGCCAGTGAGGCGGTGGCCGCCGCCTTGCGGTAGGTGGCGCCCGCGTCCTCGGGCACGGCCCGGGCCCATCCGGCCACCTCGGGGTCGGCCACGCTGGCCACGATGACCAGATGGCTGCGCACGACCATGGGCAGGGCGGGCAGGAGCGTCTCGGCCACCGCCTCCTCGGCCAGCTCGGTGAGCAGCACCAGCAGGGCTCGGCGCCGGAACCGGGTCAGGGTCGAGGCGAAGGCGCCCCGGTAGTCGCTCTCGACCAGCTGGGGCTCGAGGGCGTACATGGCCTCGGTGACGCGGTTGAGCTGGCCCCGGCCGTGTCCGGGCGCAACCACCGACTGCACCGAGCGGTCGAAGGCCACCAACCCGGCCCGGTCGCCGAGGCGGGTGGCCACCGCCGTCAGCATCATCACCGCGTCCATGGCGTGGTCGAGACGGGGCACGTCGGCCACCCGGCCGGCCATCATCCGGCCCGAGTCCAACAGCAGCAGGACGGTCTGGTTGCGCTCCGACCGGTAGGTGCGCACGATGGGCTTGCCCGCCCGCGCCGTCGCCGACCAGTCGATGCGACGGAACTCGTCGTCAGCGCCGTACTCCCGCAGGGCGTCGAACTCGGTTCCCCCGCCCAGTCCCGGCGCCGACCGCAGGCCGATCTCGAGGATGCGGGCCTTGTCGATGCGCAGCTCCGCCTCCTCGCGCGACTTGAACGGTGGGTACACCCGCAGCATCCCCGGAAGGCGGCGGCGACTCTGGCGAGCGGCCAACCGGAGCGGGCCCTCGACCCGCACGACGACCTCCCCGGGCGTGAACCGACCTCGTCGTCGGGGCTGGATGGTCGTGCGGGCCGTGGCCGTGGCGCGAGGGCGGACGGCCAACCGGGCCCGTCGCGACCCCGCGCCCAGGGACGGGGCCAGCTCGTCGGCCAGCGCCACCCGCAGGACCCGGCCCGTCGGGTTCCGCACCGTCCACGCCACCTCGGCCTCCGCCCCCAGGGCCACGACGCCCGGGAGCACCCGCTCCACCCCCACCGCCGACGGATGGGCGGCCAGGGCCCAGTCGACCGCGGCGAGGAGAACCAGGACCGCGTTGACGACCAGCAGGGCCCCGCCGGGCGCGGGGGCGACGAGGACGATCAGGGACCCCACGGCCGCGGCGGTCGCCAGCCGCCAGGTGGGGACGGGCATCAACACCCCGTCGGGAGGACGGGCATCAACGGGGCACGGGCACCGACGCCAGGACCCCGTCGAGGACGCCGTCGGCCGTCCCGCCTTCCAGCTCCACCTCCGGTCGCAGGGCGACGCGGTGGCGCAACGCGGGCTTGGCCACCGCCTTCACCTCGTCGGGGGTGACGAACGGGCGGGCGGCCAGCCAGGCCCAGGCCTTGGCCGCCCAGAGCAGCATGGTGGCGCCCCGGGGGGACGCCCCCAGGGCGAGCGACGGCGAGTCGCGCGTGGCCCGCACGAGGGCGACGATGTAGGCCTGCACCTGCTCCTCGACCTCGACCGCGGCCACCTCGGCCCGGGCCGCGGCCAGCTCCGCCGGGCCGGCCACCGCCCGTAGGCCGAGCGCCTGGAGGTCGTGAGGGTCCATCCCGCGGTGGTGGCGGGCCAGCACCGCCTGCTCCTGCTCGGCCGTCGGGTAGGGCACCGACAGCTTCAACATGAACCGGTCGAGCTGGGCCTCGGGCAGCGGGTACGTGCCCTCGTACTCCACCGGGTTCTGGGTGGCCACCACCGCGAACGGCTCGGGCAGCGGCCGGGCCTGGCCTTCCACCGTGACCTGGCGTTCCTCCATGGCCTCCAGCAGGGCGGCCTGGGTCTTGGGCGGGGTGCGGTTGACCTCGTCGGCCAGGAACAGGTTGGTGAAGACGGGCCCGGGCCGGAAGCGGAACCCGCCGCCCTCGAGGATGACCTGGCCGGTGACGTCCGAGGGCATGAGGTCGGGGGTGAACTGCACCCGCTTGAAGTCGAGGTCGAGGGCCGTGGCCAGGGCCTTCACCAGCAGCGTCTTCGCCACTCCGGGCACACCCTCGAGCAGGACGTGGCCCCGCACCAGCAGGGCGACCACCAGCCCGGTGACGACCGCGTCCTGCCCGACCACGGCCTTGGCCACCTCGTCGCGCACGCCGAGCACCGCGGCGCGGGCGTCGGTCGCGGTGCGGCTCACCGCCGTCCCACCTCCCGTCGAACCGACTCCACCGATTGGGCCAGGGCCACCAGCGCCTCCTCGTCGCCAGGAGTCTGCCCGGCGAGGACGGCGAGCACCTCGTCGGCCGACATGGTCGACCGCCCGGCCACGGCGTCGGCCACCACCTCGGGCGGAGCGGACCCGGGCAGCCCCAGGCGCGCCGCCAGCGTGCGGCGCAGGTCGTCGCGCAGCACGGACGCGGCCTCGGCCCGGCCCTTCCGCCGCTGCAGCAGGTCGCCCACGGCCGTGACCAGGGCCGACCCCGGCACCTGGACGGGCTGGGGCTCGAGGACCGGCCGTCCCAGGCGGCGGGCCCGCCACAGGGCGAGCACCACGAAGGCGATGCCGAGCTGGGCCACGGCCAGCTTCACGCCCGGAGACACCAGGTCCATCAGGTCCCGCTGGCCGGCCCCGGGCGCCGGCGGGCGCAGCACCACCACCCGGTCGCCGCCGCGGGGGGCCAACAGGGTCGTGGCCAGGGCGGCGTTGTCGGAGCGGGCCAGCCTGGAGTTCACGAAGGCGCCGGGCCCGCCCAGGCCGACCACCGTGCCCTGTCCCACCGAGGCCACCACCATCCACGACTCCTGACCGCCGGGGAAGCAGCCCGTGGCGCCGGGAGGGACCTCGAGCATGACTGCGCCCGCAGCGCTGATGCGGTCGACCTGGCTCAGGGCCCCGATCTCGCACCCCCGCCGCAGCTCGGGGTCGATGCCGCCGACGGAGACGGACGACCCCGGCCGAGCGGGCTGCAGCGGCGACGACACGTCGGTGACGACGAGGGTGCCGCCGGTGCGGACCCAGTCGGCCACCCGCCGGCGGCGGGCGTCGTCGAGGGCGTCCACCAGCAGGAGTGCCGTCGTGTCGCCCGGCCCGGGCGGCTCCGACCGCACGTCGACGCGGGCGCCGACCTGGCCCAGGGTGTCCACCAGCGCCTTGACGCCGAACGCACCGGTGGAAGACGGGTCGAGGGGCGGCCCGTCGTCGCCCGGCGCGCCTACCACCAGGGCCACGACGACAACGCCGGCGGCGAGGGCGAGCCACGGCGTGGCGCGCCGGGCGCGCCGGCTCAGTAGCCGGTCCAACGTCCGGCGCCGGCGAGCACCCGGCCGGCCAGGTCCTCGAACGTCGCCGCCTCCTCGGCGCCGGTGGGACGGTTGCCGTACCAGGCCAGCTCGAACAGCTCGGTGGCCCGGCCGAACGGCTCGGCCACGCCCGCGGCCCGCTCGCGCACCTCCTGGCGGTACTCGCCCGCCGTCCGCCCGGGCACGTCGTCGACCAACCCCCGTTCGGCCAGGTCGGCGAGCAGGGCCCGGTAGCGGCAACGCAGGCCGGCCCGCCAGTGGCCGGCGCCCTCGTGGGCCTCGGCCTCCGCCCGCCACTCGGCCGCCGTCCGCCGGCGGGAGGCCGGCACCGACAACCTCCGGGCCGGGTCGGCGGTCATCCCCCGCCCGAACCGGACCAGCACCACGACGGTGACCACGAGCCCGGTGGCGGCCACGGCCCAGAAGACGATCTGGCCCCGGCCGCCGCCCAGCACCGCGCCCAGCAGGCGCTCGAGCTGGCGGATCGCCCACGATCGGGCCCGCTGGAGCACGGTCGGCGGCGGCCTCCGGTACTCGGGCCGGTCCAGCACCCGCCGGGCCGCGTCGCGTGCCGTCGACGCGTCGCGCTCGGGTGGTCGAAGCTCGGCGGCCGCGGCCGGCCCCCCGGCGAGCGTGGCGACAGCCAGGACGAGCAGGGTCAGTCGGACGGCCGACCGCCTACGGTCGGCCGTGGTCACCGGCCAGCTCGGCGGCCATCACCTGGAGGTCCAGGCCCTCCTGGCGGATGCGGCCGTCGAAGTAGACGAGGGTGGCGACGATGGCCACGAACGGCGTGACCACGACACCGGTGAGGACGGAGCCCACGGCCAGGAGGGGCCACCCCCATTCCAGGCCGATGAAAACGGCCGCGGTCTGGGGGACGAACCCGAGGGCCACGCCGACGGCGCTGGCCAGTAGTCCCGACGCCAGCGCGATCCCGAGGACGCGGAAGATCCGCCCCCGGACCAGGCCGGCGGACCGCTTCATGGCGCGGATGGGCCCGAGGCCTTCGATGGCGATGGCCGGAGCCACCGCCACCATCAGGGCCATGGCCAGGAGCCCGGGCAGGATCAGCAGGATGGTCCCGATGGCCTCCAGGAGATGGACGAGGAACCACGCCACCGCGAACGCCCACCACCGCGGAGCCACCATCCGCACGGCGTCGCCCGGCGACAGCTCCTCGCGTAGGTAGGAGGCGGCCACCACCCGGCACACGGCGCCGGCGACCAACGGCATGACCAGCACCGTGGCCAGCACCGTCACCAGCGCCCCGGCCAACCCCGAGCCGCTGCCGCCGCCGGCCGTGCCCAGGGCGGTGGGGTCGTTGAGCAGGTCGGAGAGCCCGGCCCCACCCAGGACGTCGCGCTGGAAGAAGGCGGTCAGGAGCTGGATCGGCACCATGAACGCGGCGGTGATCAGGACGACGCTGCGGGCGTTGCCCTTGAACAGCTTGAAGGCCCCGTCGAGCACGTCGGAGAGCCCCATGGGGTGAAGAGGGAGCGGGCCCGTGCGCGGGTTGGCCACCTTGGCCGCCGGCGGCGGCCCCCAGTCGGTCGAGCCGTCGCCGGACGGATCCGGGTCCATGGGGGCCCACTGGACATCGTCCGGCACGACGCGACGTTACGCCCATGGTGGACTGGCGCCGTGCTCTACGACGAACGCCAGGCTCGCGCCTACGACGACCGCTACGCCGACCGTTCCGCCGAGGTGGGCCCGCTGGCCGACTTCCTCGCCGCGCTGGGATCGCCCGGGCCCGTGCTCGAGCTCGGGATCGGCACCGGCCGCCTGGCGCTCCCGCTGGTCGAGCGGGGCCTGGACGTCCACGGCATCGATGCCTCGGAGCCCATGGTCGCCCGGCTGCGGGCCAAGCCCGGCGGTGATCGCCTGCAGGTCGTGGTCGGCGACTTCGCCGACGTCGATGCCCTCGTCGACGGCCACTACCGGCTGGTCTTCGTGGCCTTCAACAGCCTGTTCGAGCTCGAGTCCCAGGAGGAGCAGGTGCGGTGCTTCTCGGGCGTCTCCCGTCACCTCTCGCCCGGTGGGGTGTTCGTCGTCGAGGCCTTCGCCCCCGACCTGAGCCGCCTCGAACAGCACCTGTCGGTTTCCATGCTCGGAGCGGACGAGGTCCGGCTCCAGGCCACCCGCCACGACCCTCTCGAACAGCGGGTGGCCGGCCACTCGGTGTCGATCACCGATGCGGGCGTGGGCCTGTGGCCCTGGGCCATCCGCTACGCGTCGGTGCCCGAGCTCGACCTCATGGCCCGCCTGGCGGGCCTGCGCCTCCGGGAGCGCTGGGGCGGATGGGCCCGGGAGCCGTTCACCGCCGCCAGCACCCGCCACGTCTCGGTGTACGAGCGGGGCTGAGCCTCAGCCGTCGACCGGTACCAGCCAGACCACGCTGAGCGCCGAAAGGTCGAGGACCAGCGACTGGTGTCGGCCGTGCCACGCGACGGGGTCGGACGCCACGTCCCCGCCGCCACCGCCCCAGCCGCCGAACGCCGGGTCCTGGGTGTCGAGGATCCGTCGCCACCGCCCCGCCTGCGGCAGGCCGATGCGGTAGTGGGGGCGGTCGGTGCCGGACAGGTTGGCCACGCAGACCAGCGGCGACCCGTCGGCCGCGTACCGGGCGAAGGATATGACGTTGCTGGCGCTGTCGTTGGCGTCGATCCACTGGAACCCGTCGCCCTCGAAGTCGCGTTCGAAGAGGGCCGGCGTGGCGCGGGAGGTGGCGTTGAGCGCCCGCACCAGGTCCTGCACGCCGCTGTGCTCCGGGTACTGCAACAGGTCCCAGTCGAGGCTGCGGTCGTGCGACCACTCCCGGCCCTGGGCCAGCTCGCCCCCCATGAAGAGGAGGTTCTTGCCCGGGTGGGCCCACATCCAGGCCAGCAGCGCCCTGAGGTTGGCCGCCTTCACCGGGTGCTCACCCGGCATCTTGTTCAGCAACGACCCCTTGCCGTGCACGACCTCGTCGTGGCTCAACGGCAGCATGAAGTTCTCCGAGAACGCGTAGAGCAGGCCGAAGGTCAGGTGGTGGTGGTGGTACTGGCGGTGGACCGGGTCGTTCGAGAAGTACTCGAGGGTGTCGTGCATCCACCCCATGTTCCACTTGAACCCGAACCCCAGGCCCCCCAGATAGGTGGGCTTGGACACCGCCGGCCAGGACGTCGACTCCTCGGCGATAGTCATGATGCCGGGGTGGGCGGCATAGAGGACCTCGTTCACCCGGCGCAGGAAGTCGAGGGCCTCGAGGTTCTCGTTGCCCCCGAACTGGTTCGGGACCCACTCGCCCTCCTTGCGCGAGTAGTCGAGGTAGATCATCGAGGCCACCGCGTCGACCCTCAGCCCGTCGATGTGCAACTCCTCGATCCAGTACAGGGCGTTGGCCACCAGGAAGTTGCGGACCTCGTGGCGCCCGAAGTTAAACACCAGCGTGCCCCAGTCGGGGTGCTCGCCCTGGCGGGGGTCGGCGTGCTCGTAGAGGGCGGTGCCGTCGAAGCGGGCCAGGGCGAAGGCGTCCTTGGGGAAGTGGGCCGGGACCCAGTCCACGATCACGCCGATGCCGGCGGCGTGAAGGGCGTCGACCAGCACCCGGAAGTCGTCGGGAGAGCCGAACCGCGCCGTCGGCGCGTAGTAGGCGGTGACCTGGTACCCCCACGAGCCGCTGAACGGGTGCTCGGCCACGGGCATGAACTCGACGTGGGTGAACCCCATGTCAGTGAGGTAGGCCGGCAGCTGCTCGGCCATCTCCAGGTAGGTGAGCGGCCGGTCGTTGTCCTCGGGGACCCGCCGCCACGACCCCAGGTGGCACTCGTACACCGACATGGGTTGGGCCAGTCGGTCGACGGCGTGGCGGTTGTTCATCCACTCGTCGTCCTGCCACTGGTGCGACGTCCGGGTGACCACGCTGCCCGTGGCCGGCGGCGGTTCGGTGGCGAACGCGAACGGGTCGGCCTTGAGCGTGATCTCGCCCGCCGCGGTCAGGATCTCGAACTTGTAGCAGGTGCCGGGCCCGATGTCGGGAACGAACAGCTCCCACACCCCCGACGAGCCAAGCATCCGCATGGGGTGCGACCGCCCGTCCCAGCCGTTGAAGTCGCCGACCACCCGGACGCTGCGCGCCCCCGGCGCCCACACCGCGAACGACGTGCCCTCGACGTCCTGGTGCACTTTGGGGTGGGCGCCGAACACCCGCCACAGGTGCTCGTGGCGGCCCTCCCCGAACAGGTGGAGGTCGAGGTCGCCCAGGGTGGGCCAGAAGCGGTACGGGTCGTGCACCAGCCAGGTGCCGCCGTCGTAGGTGACGTCGAGCCGGTAGTTCGTGACCTCCACGCCGTCGACCTCGAACAGCCCGGCCGGGTCACGGGGCTTCATCGGTTGCCGGGTGCCGTCGTCGAGGACCAGGTCGACGGCCAGGGCCTGGGGCCGCCAGGCCCGGACCACGTCGCCGTGGGGCCCCAGGACCCGGTGCGGGTCCCGATGGTCGCCTGACACCAGGGCGGCAATCTCCGCGTCGACCACGTCGCTCTCCTTCGTCGGCCTGTCGGTCATCGGGCTGGCCTCCTCAGTCGGCGCAGGGCGGCCAGCGGGATCGACTCCCAGTGGGGACGGTGGGCCTGCTCGTAACCGAGCTCGTAGACCGCCTTCTCCAGCTCGAAGCCGGCCAGGACGGCGTCCACGGCGTCGCTGTCGTTCGGGAGGACGCCGCCCGCCGCCGCTCCCGGCAGGTAGCCGTCGAGGAACGCCTGGCGGTTGCGCGCCTCCCACGCCGCTCCGACCTGCTCGAACTCGCTGTCGCGCTCGAGCATGGCCACCTCGGACGCGTAGTGGAACGACCGCAGCATCCCGGCCACGTCGCGCAGGGGCGACGACGGCCGGCGGCGCTCGGCCAGAGGCCGGGCCGGCTCACCTTCGAAGTCGAGGACGTACCAGCCAGCGTCCGTGCGCATCACCTGGCCCAGGTGGTAGTCGCCGTGGACGCGGATGGCGGGGCCCGGCTCGACGCCCCGCAGGGCCTCGACGACCTGGCCGGCCGAGTCCTTGTCGAAGTCGGGATGCGACACCTTGTCGACCTGGGCCCAGATGTCGTCGGCCCAGGCGGCGGCATCCCCGAAGCCGAGGCCGAACGCAGATGCGAGGGCCACGTGCATCCCGGCGGTGGTCTCCCCCAGCCGGCGGGCCTCGGCCGAGAAGTCGCCGCCGGCCGCGCCCGGGTCCGGCGCCGGCGGCGGCGGGTCGGTCGCGCTGATGACGGGCACCGAGTGGGTGTCGTGGACGCCGAACAGGTCGCGCAACGACGTCAAGGCCAGCGCCCAGCCTTCGACCCCTCCGGCGAGGAACGGCTGCACGATGGCCAGGTCGAGCGATTCATGGGTCAGGTGGGCCAGCGGCGCGGCGACCCACGGGAAGCCGGCTTCGGCCAGGGCCTGGGTGACCTCCACCTCCGGGTTGGGCCCGTCCTGGAGGCGGCGGAACAGCTTGAGGATCAGGCGGTCGTCGTAGACGACGGAGCTGTTCGACTGCTCGACCGTCATGACGCGGGCCCGCTCGACCCCCGCGTCGGGCATGAGGTCGTAGAGCATGGCCAGGGCCAGCTCCGGGTCGAAGATGGCGTCGTAGGCCAGCGCCGCGCCGTCCTCGGTATCGACCTCGCCCAGCACGGCGTCGTCGTGGCCCCGCAAAAACTCCGGCTGATCGGCGATGGGCCGCATCCCGACCACCACCTGGTACGTCGCCCCGTCGGCCTCGACGAGCATGCGGGTGAGCGACGGCCACCCTTCGCGCTCGGTGCGGCTGTGGCGGATGACGAGGGATGCCGGCGGCCCGGTTCCCGAGAACCAACGCTGGCGGCCGAGGTACGTGCCCACCATCTCCGGCGCCATCACGGGTCGACCAACTGGAACCAGTAGAAGCCGTGGCCGGCGAGGGTCAGGAAGTACGGCAGTTCCCCGACGGGCGGGAACGGCACCCTCCCGAACAGCTCGATCGGGGTCTTCCCGGCGAACCGGGCGATCTGCAGCTCCACCGGCTGGGCGAACCGGCTCAGGTTGTTGACGCACATGACGGTCTCGTCGCCGTGCTGGCGGAGGAAGGCGAACACCGACGGGTTCTCGGCGTTGAGGACCTCCAGGCTCCCCATGCCGAACACCTCGTTGTGGCGCCTGCGGACCTGCAGCGTCCGCTGCATCCAGTGCAGGAGCGACCCCGGGTCGCGCAGCTCGGCCTCCACGTTGACGGCCTGGTAGCCGTAGACGGGGTCCATGAGCGGCGGGAGGTAGAGGGCGGCGAAGTCGGCCTTGCTGAAGCCGGCGTTGCGGTCGGGCGTCCACTGCATCGGGGTGCGGACACCGTCGCGATCGCCCAGGTAGATGTTGTCGCCCATCCCGATCTCGTCCCCGTAGTACAGCACCGGGCTCCCGGGAAGCGCGAAGAGAAGGCCGTGGAGCAGCTCGGCGACCCGCCGGTCGTTGTCGACGAGTGATGCCAGCCGGCGGCCGATGCCGATGTTGCGCTTCATGCGCGGGTCCTTGGCGTACTCGGTGTACATGTAGTCGCGCTCCTCGTCGGTGACCATCTCCAGGGTCAGCTCGTCGTGGTTGCGCAGGAAAATGCCCCACTGGCACCCATCCGGGATCTCCGGGGTCTGGGCCAGGATCTCGGTGATCGGGTACCGCTGCTCCCGGCGGACGGCCATGAACATGCGCGGCATGAGCGGGAAGTGGAAGCACATGTGGCACTCGTCGCCGCCGCCGAAGTAGTCGACCACGTCGGCCGGCCACTGGTTGGCCTCGGCCAGCAGGACGGTGTTCGGATGGGTGGACTCGATCTCCTTGCGGAGCCGCTTGAGGTAGTCGTGCGTCTCCGGGAGGTTCTCGCCGTTGGTACCGTCCCGCTCGAACAGGTACGGCACGGCATCGAGGCGGAAACCGTCGAGGCCGATGTCGACCCAGAACCGGACCACGTCGAGGATGCTCTGGCACACCTCCGGGTTGTCGAAGTTGAGGTCGGGCTGGTGACTGAAGAAGCGGTGCCAGTAGTACTGCTGGCGGAGCGGGTCCCACGACCAGTTCGACCGCTCCGTGTCCACGAAGATGATGCGGGAGTCGGCGTACCTCTGGTCGTCGTCGTTCCAGACGTACCAGTCGGCCTTGGGGTTGGTGCGGTCCTGGCGGGACTCCTGGAACCACGGGTGCTGGTCGCTGGTGTGGTTGATGACCAGGTCGGCGATGACCCGGATCCCCTTCTTGTGGGCCTGCTCGACCAGCTCCACCGCGTCGGCCAGGTCGCCGTACTCCGGGAGGATCGAGAAGAAGTCGCTGATGTCGTAGCCGCCGTCGCGCAGGGGCGACTGGTAGAACGGCAGCAGCCACAGGCAGTCGACGCCGAGCCAGCGCAGGTAGTCGAGCTTCTCGGTGATCCCCCGGAGGTCGCCGGTGCCGTCGTTGTTGGCGTCGTAGAAGCCCCGGACCAGTACCTCGTAGAACACCGCCCGCTGGTACCAGCGATCGTCGCTCACGTGCGCAGGTGGAGGATGTGGGCGGGCTCCACCGCTGGGTCGAGTCGGACGTACGGGGTCGAACCCTGCCATGTGAAGGTGGCCCCGGTGATCTCGTCATAGGCCTCGAAGGGCGCCGCCGCGGGCAGCCCGAGAAGGCCGAGGTCGAGGCGGATCACGTCGTCGTGAGCGAGGTAGGGATCGAGGTTGACGACGACCAGCACCACGTCGCTGCGGTCCTCGGTGTGCTTCGAGTAGACGAGGATCGAGTCGCTGTGCGACGTGTGGAACCTGATGTTGCGCAACTCGGCGAACGCCGGGTGACGTTGGCGGATGTCGTTGAGGAGGGTCGCGTAGGGAGCCAGCGAGCCGGGCGCGTCCCAGTCCCGGGACTTGATCTCGTACTTCTCGGAGTAGAGGTACTCCTCGGTGTGCTCCGAGGCGGGGACGTTCTCGCACAGCTCGTAGCCGCTGTAGATGCCGTAGGACGGCACCATGGTGGCGGCCAGCAGCAGCCGCTGCTTGAAGGCCGCCGGGGTGCCGTCACGGAGGGGGCCGGAGAGGATGTCGGGGGTGTTGGGCCAGAAGTTGGGCCGCATGTAGTCCGCCTTGGGCCCGTGGCAGATCTCCTCTAGGTACTCCTGCAGCTCGGCCTTGGCCGTGCGCCAGGTGAAGTACGTGTAGCTCTGGGTGAAGCCCACCTCGGCCAGCTTGGCCATCACCTTCGGGCGGGTGAACGCCTCGGCCAGGAAGAGCACGTCGGGGTGCTCCCGTTGCACCGCCGGAATGATCCACTCCCAGAACGCAGTCGGCTTGGTGTGGGGGTTGTCGACCCGGAAGATGCGCACGCCGTGGTCGATCCAGTGGTCGAGAATGTCCTTGCACGCCTGCCACAGCTCCTGGCGGGCTTCGTCCGTCGCCGGCCAGAAGTTGATCGGGTAGATGTCCTGGTACTTCTTGGGCGGGTTCTCGGCGTACTTGATGGTGCCGTCGGGACGGTGGTGGAACCACTCGGGATGCTCCTTGACCCAGGGGTGGTCGGGCGAGCACTGGAGGGCGTAGTCGAGGGCGACCTCCATGTGGTGTTCCTGGGCCACGGCCACGAAGGCGTCGAAGTCCTCGATGGTGCCGAGCGACGGTTCGACGGCGGTGTGGCCGCCAAGGTCGCTGCCGATGGCCCACGGGCTGCCGGGGTCGTCCGGTCCGGCCTCGAGGGTGTTGTTGCGGCCCTTGCGATGGCTGACGCCGATGGGATGGATCGGGGGCAGGTACACCACGTCGAAGCCCATGGCCGCCACCGCCGGGAGCCGGTTCTCGGCCGCCGAGCGCAGGCCACCCTCGGAACGGGGGAACAGCTCGTACCAGGCACCGAACAGGGCACGCTGGCGGTCGACCCACAGCCCGAGCGGCTCGCTGGTGGTGATGTCGACCGGTTCGGGAGGCAGGGCGGCGATCTCGGCCAGTTCCACGTCGACGCTGGTGCCGGCGGCCCGCTTGACCTCGATGTCGTGCTCGAGCGTGGCCAGCCGGTCGGTCCACGCCTCGATGACGAACTCGTGCAGGCCGAGGTCGTCCGGGTGGATCACGCCCTCCCACCGGTCGTTGTTCAGATGGTGCATGGGCGCCTCGCGCCACTTGGCGTCGTCTGCGCTGGACCGGTCTCCGCCGTCGATCGCGGGCCTCCACCGGACGCGGGCCGCGAGGATGTCGTGGCCGTCCTTGAAGATGTCCGCCGAGACCCGGACGGACTCACCGACGACCGCCTTGGCCGGGTACCGGCCGGTCGGGGTCCGGGGGCGCGCGTCGTCTATGACGATCCACCCGGTCATTGCTAACGGTCTACCCGGCGGGCATGGACTGACACCACTTGGGCCCGTCAGCGGTACCGCACGGCCTGGATCTGCTCCACCGGGAAGTCGTCGATCCGCCCGGTG
Source organism: Actinomycetota bacterium (assembly GCA_030777125.1). Classification (GTDB taxonomy): domain Bacteria; phylum Actinomycetota; class Acidimicrobiia; order Acidimicrobiales; family AC-14; genus JALYGL01. The sequence continues at coordinate 413 of JALYGL010000053.1, read as the reverse complement.
GTCCGCAGCTCGTCGAGGGTCCCGCTGGCCGTCCCCAGCCGCCACGTCGCCGTCCACCGTTCGGTGACCACCACGTCGTAGATCCCGACGTCGATGTACTGATGGGTGATGCGCCCGTCCGGCCACGGCCCGCCCTCGCCGTCGTGCGGCCCCGTCGTCGTCCCGTCACCCCAGTCGACGTAGTACCGCCCCCGAGCGCTGATCTCCAGGGGGCCGATGGGTGTGGTCTGCGAGTACGTGTGGCTGAGCTCGCCGCGCGTCTCCAGATAGGCGAGCTTGCCCGTGATCGCTCTCCCCGGCGCGATGCCGGGTTTCGGCGTTGGAAGGGGTACGTCCCGCCAGAACCGAGCCGCATATTCGGCGGGACTCACCTCCTGCGCTTGAGTTCCCGGTCGCGCCGGACAAGGCGGATA
>JALYGL010000052.1 GCA_030777125.1 Actinomycetota bacterium | reverse complement strand
GCCTCGGGCTGGTCCTCACAGGAGGAACCGCAGTAGCGGCAGGCGCTTCAATCGCCATCGCCGCTCTCGGCGGCTCCGCCGACCTGCCCCTGGGCCGGGTGCTACTTGAGGCCACTGGCATGCAGCTCACCGCCATCGTGTGCGCCCTGCTGTTCGGCGGCGATCGCGGCGCCTGCGTCGTCGCCGGCACCCTCCTCGCCGCACTCCTCGCCCAGCAGCGCTTCCCCGACTACGCACTCTTCCCCCTCGCCCCCGGCGGTCCCGGCTGGCAGCGCGCCGGGTTCACCTGGACGGCCATCGTGATCGCCGCCGCCGGCGCCGTCATCGCCCTCTCCCGCGACCCAGCCAGCCGCCGCTACCCGACCAGCAGCGACAGTTGACGGGGCAGCCTCGGCCCGGTCCGACAAGACGCAGACCAGGCTCCAGATCCGGCTCGCTCTCCAGCTCCCTGCGCTCCTACACGAACCAGGTCACGCCGACGAAGGCCACGTAGGAACGACGAAACCCCCAGCACCGCACCGATCGACATGGCCAGCGGCCGCCCTCCCCGAACCCTTCGCCGGCGCGGACGGAGCAGAAACGCCCGGGAACGGCACGTACTTCGCGCCCTATAAGCCTCGATCCACCGATCGGGCGGGGTTAAGGCGGGGCGCGTATCCACCTGAAAGGCCTCCTGAGCAGGGACGATGACGGTGTCGAGTCGCCAATGGTCGCCCACCGCAGGAGGCACTTTCAGTGAGCCGAGTATCGCAGGTCGTGGACCGGATCGGGGTGAGGTTCGACGAGGCCAACCTGGTGGCCAACGCAGGGCTGCTGCTGGTCGGCACCTTGACCGTGCGGCTCGATCTGGAGCGGCTGATCGACAGGTCCGTGCGCCTGTCCGGCCGGGTGGGCGGGGCGCGACCGGGCCGGAAGGTGCTGACGGTGGTGCACTCGATCGTGGCGGGCGGTTCCCACATCGACCATGCTGACGTGCTCCGCTCGGGAGCCACCCAGCGGGTGCTGCCGTTCCGGGTGATGGCGCCATCCACGATCGGCACGTTCCTCCGCTCGTTCAGCTTCGGCCACGTCCGCCAGCTCGAAGCCGTCGTCGGTGAGACGCTGCGGCGAGCCTGGGCGTTCGGCGCCGGTCCCGGCACTGAACGCCTGGTTGTCGACGTCGACTCCACGATCTGTGAGGTCGAGGGCAAGCACAAGCAGGGGGCGGCGTTCGGCTACACCAAGGTGTTGGGCTACCACCCGCTGCTGGCCACCCGGGCCGACACCGGCGAGGTGCTCCATGCCCGCATGCGGAAGGGGTCGGCCAACACCGCCCGCGGCGCCCGCCGGTTTCTCGACGAAGTCGTGGCCCGAGTCCGCCGAGCCGGAGCCACCGGAGAGCTGGTGATGCGGTTCGACTCGGGGTTCTGGTCCAACGACACCCTGGCCGGCCTGGGCCGGCTCGATGTCCGCTACACGATGGCCGTGCGCACCAACACCAAGGGAATCGCCGCCGCCATCGCCGGGATCGACGAGGAGGCCTGGGTCGAGATCGACTACACCCCCGACGGCCAAGCACAGGTTGCCGATTGCGTCTACAAGGGGCGGAGGCTCGTGGTGCGCCGCACTCGTCTCACCGACGTCCACCAGGCGAAGCTGTGGCCCGACTGGCGCCACTTCGGCTTCCTCACCGACCTGGGCGGCGACACCGCGGCCGTCGACGCGTTCCACCGCCAGCACGCCGTCGTCGAGCTGGACATCCGTGACCTGAAAGAAGGTGCGGGGATGGAACACGTTCCGTCTGGCAACTTCAGTGCCAACAGCGCCTGGCTGCAATGCGCCGTGCTGGCCCACAACCTCATCCGCTGGACCGCCACTCTCGGCACCGACCGATCCGCCGATCAGCGCGCCGTGGCCCGCACCATCCGCACCCGGCTGCTTGCCATGCCCGGCCGCCTCGTCAACCTGTCCGGCACCATCACCCTCCGCGGACCAAAGAACTGGCCATGGGCCCAGTGGTTCACTCTCCGCCTCGACCGGCTCCGCACTCTCCAGCCCACCACCGACTGAACCGGCGATCGCGGGCCAGCGCCCCGCAGACGAGATCAGCGCCGACAACCCCGCGCCCGTGCGACGTCGACAGACGCGCCCCCGTTGCCCAAGAACCGGCACGAGCGGTCAACAACCTGCCCCCCAGCAGGCCGGCCTCTCAACGCCACGACCTCACCAATGAATCGGTGGATCGAGGCT
>JALYGL010000051.1 GCA_030777125.1 Actinomycetota bacterium | reverse complement strand
GTCGTAGAGAGAGGGGCGGTCCTGGCGGCCGATCTCCACGACGTCCGCGAAGCCGCGCGTCGTCACCAGCGTGACGACCGCCCCCCGACGCTCGAGGAGGGCGTTGGTGGCGACGGTGGTCCCGTGGGCCAGGAGGTCGGGGCGGCCGACCGACGCCAGCCCCTCGGCGACCGCCCGGGCCGGGTCCGCCGGCGTGGACAGGACCTTGACCACCCGGCCGTCGGCCGCAACCACGTCGGTGAACGTGCCGCCGGTGTCCACGCCACAGCGCATGGCCGGCGACATTAGGCGGCCGGGGACGTCGGCCGGTTTGTGGCCGGCGGGGGATGGGAACGGGGGGCCGGATGGTTGGCTGCGGGGTGGAGGAGCCCCGAGTGGCGCCGCCGCCCCGGCCGGTGGGGGAGTGCCGGTGGAACTTCCCCGACCCGCTGACGGCCGACCCGTCGGGGATCGTGGCCTTCGGCGCCGACCTGATGCCCGAGACGCTGGTGCACGCCTACCGCGCAGGGATCTTCCCGTGGCCCCATCCCGGTGCGCCGTTGCCGTGGTTCTCGCCCGACCCCCGCGGCGTCCTGCTCCCCGACCGCCTGCACGTGTCGCGCTCGCTGCGCCAGCGGCTGCGCCGGTGTGGCTGGACGACGACGGTGGATGCCGACTTCGGGGCGGTGGTGGCCGCGTGCGCGGTCCGCCCCGGCGGGGAGACGTGGATCGACCGTGACATGGTCCCCGCCTATCACCGGCTCCATCAGCTGGGCTGGGCCCACAGCCTCGAGGTGTGGGACGGCGCCGAGCTGGTGGGCGGGTTGTACGGCGTCCGGGTGGGCGGGTGCTTCACCGGCGAGTCGATGTTCCACCGCCGGACCGACGCCTCGAAGGTGGCCCTCGTCGACCTGATCGACCGCTGGAGCGGGGCCGGCGGCGAGCTGGTCGACGTGCAGATCGCCACCGACCACCTCGTGAGCCTCGGCGTGGTGGAGGTGGCCAGGCGACAGTTCCTGGAGCGGCTGGCCGTCCTCCGCGACCGGGTCACCTCCATGCCCGTCGACCGCCGGTCGGTCAGCCGTCTGGCTCGATGACCCAGACGTCGTCCTCGCCGAGAGCGTCCTGGAAGGCCTTCACCGTACGCCCGACGACGGCGTCGTCGCCGTCCCAGATGATCACCGCCTCGTCGGCGTTGGCGGCCAGCCAGGCGTCGCGGCGGCGCAGGGCGGTCCCGGCCTGCGGCTTGGTCCTGGGTGACGTGGCCTGCAGGACCACCACCGAACGAGCGCCGTCGAGCAGGCGCCGGTGGTGCTCCCGGGAGGTGGCCGGCCACACCGAGTCCTGGTCGGGATAGGGCAGGACGGCCACGTACGGCACGCCGGCCTCGGCCGCGGCCTCGGCGCCGAGCTGGTCGGCGCCCAGGCCGAGCCCGGTGAGCACCACCAGGTCGGGGTGGAGCTCCCGCTTGGCGGAGAGGATGCGGGCCAGGCGGCGGCGGATCCCGTCGGCGGTCGGGTTGGGTTCGTACCCGCCGATCTCGGGCGGGCGGTGACCGGCGACGACCAGGCGGCGCCCGAGGGGCACGTCGACCGACGCCCGGAGCCTGCTCGGGGGCGCGTCCGCCGGGCCCAGGGCCGCGGGCGGGGCGTCGCCGGCGCGGCCCGACTGGATGGTGGCCGCCTCCACCGCCAGGCGGTCGACCAGGTCGTTCATGGGGTCGTCGCTGTGGCCCTTGACCCATTCGAAGCGGACCCGGTCGGGCTCGGCCCGGACGGCCTCGATGAGCGGCTCCCAGAGGTCGCGGTTGGCGACGGGCTTCTTGGCCTTGTTCAGCCACCCCCGGGCGATCCACCCCTCCCACCAGCGGTCGCGGAAGCAGTTGACGACGTAGGTCGAGTCGCTGCGCACCACCAGCGGCCCCTCGAGGGCTCGAACCGCCTCCAGGGCGGCCGTGATCTCCATGCGCTGGTTCGTGGTGGCCGGCGACGCCCCACTGGCGAACGCCCCGCCCGGTACCGCCCACGCCCACCCCCCCGGCCCGGGGTTCCCCAAGCAGGCCCCGTCCGTGTACACGACGGTGCTCACGCCCCGGGCTCCCCCTCCGCCGGATGGCGCGATTCCACCGCAGAGGGGGGTAAAGCCCGACCGGCACGGCGGTACGCGGCCATCGTGATGGTGGCGACCTGGTCGGGACCGGACGCCGACGTGAAGGAGAGGAGGGTCCACCCGGCCAGAGCGAGGACGTTCGCCCGGTGGCGATCGTGATCGAAGGCGCTCCTGGTGCGGTGGGTGTCCCACCCGTCGTACTCCACGCCCAATCGCGCCTCCGGACAGGCCCGGTCGAGCAGGCAGACGATGTCCCCGGCGGCGACGTGGTGCTGCATGATGGGCGGCGGAAGGCCCGCATCGGTGAGAACGCGGGCCAGGTGGACCTCCCGGTCGCTGTCCCCGGCGTGGTAGCCGGGTCGGCGGGCTTCCGGTCCGGCGGCCAGGACGGCGGCCAGCAGCGCCTGGCCCGGTGACTGCGGCGACCCGGCGAAGCGATGGACGCCCCGCCGGACAGGCTCCAGCCGCCTCGCCGCCAGCCGGAACTCGAGCGTCTTGCGGGAGAGCTGACCCAGGGCCGGCCGACGGGTCACCAGCCCGAGCTGTCGGTGAGCGAGCGATGCCAGTTGGAGGTCACCCACGGTGCGTCATTCAATAGCCGACCTGTGACACCAACGGGGCTGGTCGACGTCGTCCCCCCCTGGCGGTGAACTTCCGCCATCAGCGCGGCGGTGGCTTGCACGCACGGTCCGGCGGGATGCGAGCATGGAAGGGTGATCTTCGACGGGTTCTCCCAGCAGGTTCCGGACATCGATCCCCAGGAGACGGCGGAGTGGGTCGAGTCGTTCGACGCGGTGGCCGAGGCCGAGGGCCGGGCCCGGGCCCGGTTCCTCATCATGAAGCTCCTGGAGCGGGCCCGCCAGCTCCAGGTCAGCTTCCCGGCCACCGTCTCCACGGACTACATCAACTCCATCCCCCCGGAGCACGAGCCGTGGTTCCCGGGCGACGAGCACGTCGAGCGCCGCATCCGAGCCTTCATCCGTTGGAACGCGGTGGCCATGGTCACCCGGGCCAACGACAAGGCGCCTGGCAGCGGCGGCCACCTGGCCACCTACGCCAGCTCGGCCGCCCTCTACGAGGTCGGCTTCAACCACTTCTTCCGGGGCAAGGACGACGGCCAGGCCGGCGACCAGGTGTACTTCCAGGGCCACGCCGCCCCCGGCATCTACGCCCGGGCGTTCGTCGAGGGACGTCTCGACGAGAGCCAGCTCGACAACTTCCGCCAGGAGGTGGGCGGGAACGGCCTGTCCAGCTACCCGCACCCCCGCCTCATGCCCGACTTCTGGGAGTACCCCACCGTCTCCATGGGCATCGGCCCCATCAACGCCATCTACCAGGCCCGCTTCAACCGCTACCTGACCAACCGCCGCATCGTCGACGCCAGCCGGTCCAAGGTGTGGTGCTTCCTGGGCGACGGCGAGTGCGACGAGCCCGAGAGTCTCGGCGCCCTGTCGCTGGCGTCCCGGGAGCAGCTCGACAACCTCATCTTCGTGGTCAACTGCAACCTGCAGCGCCTCGACGGGCCCGTCCGTGGCAACGGCAAGGTCATCCAGGAGCTGGAGGCCACCTTCCGGGGTGCGGGCTGGAACGTCCTGAAGGTCATCTGGGGCTCCAAGTGGGACGAGCTGCTGGCCCGCGACGTCGACGGCGTGCTGCTCAACAAGATGAACACCACCCTCGACGGCGAGTACCAGAAGTACTCGGTGGAGAGCGGCGCCTACATCCGCCAGCACTTCTTCGGGCCCGACCCCCGGCTGCGCAAGATGGTGGAGCACCTCTCCGACGACGAACTGCGCACCCTGCCCCGCGGCGGCCACGACTACCGCAAGCTCTACGCCGCCTACCGGGCCGCGGTCGACCACGAGGGCACACCCACGGTCATCCTGGCCAAGACCATCAAGGGCTGGACGCTCGGGCCCGACGTGGAGGCACGGAACTCGGCCCACCAGATCAAGAAGATGTCGATGAAGGTCTTCCGCGACCGCCTCCACATGGAGCAGGAGATCCCCGACGCGGCCCTCGAGGACGGGCTGCCCCCGTACTACCGGCCGGCCGAGGACTCGCCCGAGTACGAGTACATGATGGAGCGGCGCCGGGCCCTGGCCGGGTCGCTGCCCAAGCGGGTGGTCCGCCAGCGGTCGCTCCCCATGCCCGACCCGAAGGTGTTCGAGGACCTGAAGTCTGGCTCGGGGAAGTCGAAGGCGGCCACCACCAGCAGCTTTGCCCGCCTCATCCGCAACCTGCTGGGCGACAAGGGGATGGGCGCCCGCGTGGTGCCGATCATCCCCGACGAGGCCCGCACGTTCGGCATGGACAGCCTCTTCGCCAAGGTCCACATCTACGCCCCGTTCGGCCAGCTCTACGAGCCGGTCGACGCCGCCTTCCCCATGTCCTACACCGAGTCGAAGCAGGGCCAGATCCTGGAGGAGGGGATCACCGAGGCCGGGTCCATGGCGTCGTTCACCGCCGCCGGCACCGCCTACGCCACCCACGGCACGCCGATGGTTCCCTTCTACATCTTCTACTCGATGTTCGGGTTCCAGCGGGTGGGCGACCTGATCTGGGCCTTCGGCGACTCCCGGGGCAGGGGGTTCCTGCTGGGGGCCACGGCCGGGCGCACCACCCTGCACGGCGAGGGCCTCCAGCACGCCGACGGTCACAGCCTGGTGCTGGCCTCCACCGTGCCCAACCTGGCCGCCTACGACCCGGCCTTCGCCTACGAGGTGGCCGTCGTCATCGAGGACGGCCTGCGCCGCATGTACGGCGAGGACCCCGACGACGTCTTCTACTACCTGACCCTCTACAACGAGCAGTACCCGATGCCGCCGATGCCGGAGGGTGCCGAGGAGGGGATCCGCAAGGGCCTCTACCGGTTCGCCCCCGCGCCGGACGGACCGCGGCGGCGGGCGACCGTGCTGTTCAGCGGCACCGCCCAGGGCGCGGCCCGGGAGGCGCAGCGCCTCCTGGCCGAGAACCACGACGTGGCCGCCGAGCTGTGGAGCGCCCCCTCCTACAAGGCCCTGCGGGAGGACGCGCTGGCCGTGGAACGCTGGAACCGGCTGCACCCCACGGAGAAACCGCGCACCGCGTACGTCACCGACGTGCTCTCGGAGGCCGAGGGCCCGTTCGTGGCCGTCACCGACTACATGAAGGCGGTGCCCGACCAGGTGGCCCGCTGGGTCCCGGGCCGGTTCCTGCCCCTGGGCACCGACGGCTACGGCCGCTCCGACACCATGGACAAGCTGCGCCGGCACTTCGAGGTCGACGCTGGCCACGTGGTCGTGGCGGTCCTGCAGACCCTCTCGGAGATCGGCGAGGGCAAGGCCGAGGAGGTGGCCGACGCCATCGCCAGGTACGGCATCGACGCCGACGCCCCCGACCCGCTGAGGGCCTGATGGCGGGACCTGGAGTCTCGGCCCTGCCGCTCACCGGCGACGCCGCCGCCGACCGGCTCCTGAGCCGCGACCCGCTGGCCCTGCTGATCGGCATGCTCCTCGACCAGCAGGTGCCGATGGAGCGGGCCTTCCGGAGCCCCTACGACCTCAAGGAGCGGCTCGGCGGACGGCTGGATGCGGCCCGGATCGCGGCCATGGACGCGGACGAGCTGGCCAAGGTCTTCCAGGGCCCGCCCGCGCTGCACCGATTTCCGGGCTCGATGGCGGCCCGCACCCAGGCCATGTGCCAGGCCCTGGTCGACGGTTACGGAGGCCGGGCCGAAGCGGTGTGGAAGACGGCGAAGACGGGGAGCGAGCTGCTGGCCAACCTCCGGGCCCTCCCCGGCTTCGGCGAGCAGAAGGCTCGCATCTTCGTCGCCGTGCTGGCCAAGCGGCTGGGCGTGACCCCGCCCGGCTGGCAGGAGGCGGCCGGGCCGTACGGCGCCGTGGGCCACTTCTCGGTGGCCGACGTCGACAGCGCCGAGGCCCTGGCCCTGGTCCGGGAGCACAAGAAGGCCATGAAGGCACGCGCCGCCCGGGAGGCCACGCCCAAGGGCACCGCCCGGGAGGCGGCGCCAAAGGCGGGTCGGTGAAGGTCCTGGCCAACGGTGACCCGGTCGAGGTGGCCGACGGATCCTCCGTCGACGACTTGCTCGGCATCCTCGGGCTGGGAGGGCGGTGGGTGCTGGTGGAGCGCAACGGCGAGCCCGTCCGCCGCCAGGACCTGGCCGCCACCGTGCTGGCCGACGGCGACCGCCTGGAGCTGGTGCGGGCCGTCGCCGGCGGTTGATGCCGCACGTCACCCTGGCCGACCGCTGCCTCTACCTGTGCACCCCGGACCGGCCCGACCTGGCCCGGTTCCTGGAGGAGTGCATCGCCGGCGGGGTCGACATGGTGCAGCTCCGCGACAAGCACCTCGACGCCCGCCCCCTCCTCGAGCGGGCCCGCCTCGCCGGCCGGGTGTGCGCCGACGCCGGCGTCCCGTTCATCCTCAACGACCGGCCCGACCTGGCCCTGGAGGTCGGAGCCGACGGCGTCCACGTCGGCCAGGACGACGCCCCGCCCGGTCTGGCCCGCCGCATCCTCGGCTCCGACGCCGTCGTCGGCCTCTCGACCCACTCCCCGGCAGAGCTGGAGACGGCGGCCGGCGAGCCTGTCGACTACGTGTCGGCGGGACCGGTCTCTCCCACGCCGACCAAGCCCGGCCGTCCCGGAACCGGCCTCGGCTACCTCCGACTGGCCTCGGTGACGACCGCCCTTCCGTGGTTCGTCACCGGGGGCGTCACCCCCGACACGGTCGGCGCCATGGTCGCGGCAGGCGCCCGCCGGTTCGTGGCGGTGCGCTGGTTGACGGAGTCGGAGGACCCTCGCGGCGCGGCCCGGGCCCTGCGCACCGCCATCGAGGCCGCCCTGTCCTAGAGGGCGCTCTGGCGCTCCATCCACCCCATCAGCAGGGCCACCGCCCGGGGGTCGTGGCGCAGACGGTGGCCGGCCTCGCCCAGGACGCGCAGCTCGACCTCGTCGTTGGCCGCGTCGGTCAGGATGCGGGCGTCCTGGAGCGGCACGACGTCGTCGTCGGCCCCGTGGACGATGAGCAGGGGGCGGGGCGGGATCTTGCCGATCACCGCCACCGGCCGGATCTCGCTGAGCTCGCGGGCCCACGAGCCGAAGTCGGGTGGGAACGTCGGGTCGCGGATGACGCCCACCCGGCGGGCGTGCTCGAGGAAGGCCGCCGGCTCGGCGGCCCAGCCGGAGAAGTCGGCCGGGGCGGCCAGCGTGGCCACACCTCGCACCCGCTCGTCCTCGGCCGCCGAGCAGATGGACAGGGCCCCGCCGGTGCTCGAACCGGCCAGCCAGACGCCCGAGACCCGTTCCACCTCCAGGAGGTGGTCGATTGCGGCCCGCAGGTCGTCGAGCCAACCGCCCAGGGAGAAGTCGCCCTCGGACTCGCCCGTGCCCCGGAAGTTGAAGGTCAGGACCGTCCACCCGGTGTCGGCGGCCAGCCGCTCGGCCAGCTCAGGGTAGGTCTGGGCCGACGTGGCCGCCCCGCCGGGACCGGGAGGGAAGCCGTGGCACAGGACCAGGCCGGGCCGGACGTCGCCGGGGAAGGAAAGGGGGGACCGGGACAGTGTGCAGGAGAGTCGCAGGCCGGAGGAACTGATGTCGCAGCGCACGTGCTGTACCTCCCGCGACGAGGGGGCGCTCGAGCGCGCCCCCTCGTCGGAATCGATCGTGCTGGAAAAAGCACCCGAAAGAACCGGACAGCTCCAGGAGGGACCAGTTCCCGGACGGTCTGACGGGCGGTGGCTGGCGGGATTCGCCAGCGTGGTCCAGCTGCCGGCTAGCGGACAGCCACCTCCGAGGTCCCAGGACTATCTACGCTCAGTTGGACCACCTCCTTCCTTCGGTACCGATATGAAATCACACTCGGTGACCGATGTGGTGGCGTTTTCGGTCTCAGGG
>JALYGL010000050.1 GCA_030777125.1 Actinomycetota bacterium | reverse complement strand
ACCGGGCCCTCGCCCCGCTCGCCGGCCGCCGCCTTCCCGAGGGAGCGGCCGGCGACCCTGCCCTGGGCCAGGCCCTGGGCGACCTGGCCCAGGCCGTACGCGACCAACGCCGGAACCTGCGGAGCTCCGGCGACGACGACCCCGACGGCAAGGCCCGCCGGGAACGGGCGGCCAAGGCCCTCGATTCCCTGGCCGCCGACGTCGACACCGCCGTGGGCGCGAGGGACGACATGGTCACCTGGGTGGAACAGTCGGGGCCCCAGCCCGTCCTGCGGGTCGCCCCCGTCGAGGTGGGTACCGAGTTGGCCGCGGTGCTGTGGGCGTCGGCCACGGCGGTGCTGACGTCGGCCACCGTCCCGCCCGGTCTCGGCGCCCGCCTCGGCCTCGGCCCCGAGGCGGTGGAGCTCGACGCCGGCAGCCCCTTCGACTACCGCACCCGGTCGCTGCTGTACGTCCCCCGCCTGCCGGACGTCCGCCACCCGGGCCACGAGGCCGCGGCCCACGCCGAGCTGGAGTTCCTTCTCACCGCCGCCGGCGGCCGCACCCTGGCCCTGTTCACGTCGTGGCGGGCCATGCGGGCAGCTCGGGCCGCCCTCGACGGGCGGGTCCCCTACCGGCTGCTGGCCCAGGACGACCTGCCCAAGCCCGCCCTGGTGGAGGCGTTCCGCTCCGACGAGACCTCGTGCCTGTTCGCCACCATGGGGTTCTGGCAGGGCGTCGACGTGCCCGGGGCGGCCTGCTCGCTGGTGGTGATCGACCGGCTCCCGTTCGCCCGCCCCGACGACCCGCTGGCCTCGGCCCGGCGGGACCGGGCCGGCGCCGGCGCCTTCGCCGCCGTCGACGTTCCCCACGCCGCCACCCGCCTGGCCCAGGGCGCCGGCCGTCTCATCCGCGCCGCCACCGACCGGGGCGTGGTGGCCGTCCTCGACCCCCGCCTGGCGGAGGCGTCCTACCGCCCCGCCATCCTCCACGCCCTCCCGCCCATGCGCCGCACGAGGGACAGGGCCGACGTCAGCGCGTTCCTTCAGCGCGACGGGGAGGTGGTCTGACGGTCGGGGTCGAGCAGGACCACGCCGTCGCCCAGCGACAGGCCGCCGCCGTCGTCGACCAGGCACCAGCGACCGGACAGGTTGCCGATGGGCACGTGCTCCACGCCCAGAACCCGCTCCAGCGTCCGCACCACCCCGCTGTGGGTGATCACGAGCATGGCGGCGGGCCGCCCCGCCGGCGCTTCCACGACGGCGAGGCGCCGCAGCCCGGCCACGACCCGCTCGGCGAAGGCCACCCGCGGCTCGCCCCCGGGCGTGGACGGGAGCTCGCCGCCGGCCCACGCCGCGATCATTCCCGGCCAACCCTCCTCGATCTGGGGCTTGGTCAGGCCCTGCCACCGGCCCACGTCGTACTCCTTGAGCCTGGGTTCGACGATGACCGGCCCGAGAGCCAACGACGCAGCGACGATCTCGGCCGTACGCCGGGCCCGCTCGAGGTCGGACGACGCCACCGCCCCGATGTCGACGTCGGCGTCCGCCAATCGGGACGCGGCCTCGGCCGCCTGAGCCTCGCCCAGCTCCGACAGCGGCGGGTCGGCCTGGCCCTGCCAGCGCCCCTCACCGTTCCACGTCGACTGGCCGTGGCGGACGAGGAGGAGGGAGCGGTCCACGGCCCACAGTGTTACCAGGGAGTGGAGATGGCGGGGCCGAGCGGCGTGCCCCCCGGCGGGAAAGGGTGCTCGCTCGACCCCACCGTCTCCCGGTGCGGCGTAGGCGGGATAGCCGCACCCCTTCCATCGGCCGCTCCGTCCGCCGACTTGAGCGGAATTCCGGTTCGTCCCCCGAGGTCCCCGGCGATACCATGTCGGGACCGCCGTGGGCATTTTCTGAGGGAGAGGCGCGTGCCTGGGACCATTGTCGTCGGCACCCAGTGGGGCGACGAGGGGAAGGGCAAGCTCACCGACCTGCTGGCCGGCGAGATGCAGATGGTCGTCCGCTACCAGGGCGGCCACAACGCAGGGCACACCATCGTCGTCGGCGAGGAGCGCTTCGCCCTCCAGCTGGTACCGAGCGGCGTCCTCCACCCGTGGGTGATACCGGTCATCGGCAACGGCGTGGTCGTCGACCCCGCCGTCCTGGTGTCGGAGGTCGACGGCCTGGAGGCCCGCGGGATCGACTGCAGCCGGCTGGCGGTGAGCGGCAACGCCCACCTGGTGATGCCGTACCACACCGAGCTCGACCGCCTCACCGAGCGCCGGTTGGGCAACAACCGCCTGGGCACCACCAAGGGCGGGATCGGCCCCGCCTACGCCGACAAGGCGTCCCGGGTCGGCCTGCGGGTGCAGGACCTGCTCGACCCGAAGATCTTCCGCCAGAAGCTCGACGTGGTCCTGAAGGAGAAGAACCAGGTCCTGGCCAAGATCTTCAACCGGCTGCCCCTGTCCGCCGACGACATCGCCGACGTCTACCTGGGTGAGCTGGCTCCCCGGCTGGCGCCCATGATCAGCGACACCGTCGGTCTGGTCCACGAAGCGCTGGAGGAGGGCTGCCACGTACTGTTCGAGGGCGCCCAGGCCACGTTCCTCGACCTCGACCACGGCACCTATCCGTTCGTGACCTCGTCGAACCCGGTCGCCGGGGGCGCCCTGGTGGGGGCCGGCGTCGGCCCTCGCCACATCCAGCGGATCATCGGCATCGCCAAGGCCTACGTCACCCGGGTGGGCACCGGGCCGTTCCCGACCGAGCTCTCCGACGAGGACGGCGACGCCCTGGTGGAGCGGGGCAAGGAGTACGGCACCGTCACCGGCCGGCGCCGGCGGCCGGGGTGGTTCGACACGGTGATGCTCCGCCAGGCCGTCCGCCTGAACTCGCTGACCGAGCTGTCCATCACCAACCTGGACGTGCTCGACACCTTCGAGACCCTGAAGGTGTGCGTGGCCTACGAGGCCGACGGCCAGCGGTTCCGCCACCCGCCCTACCACCAGTCGGTCCTGCACAAGGTGAAGCCCGTCTACCAGGAGCTGCCCGGGTGGCGCACCGACCTCACCGCGGCCACGTCGCTCGACGACCTTCCGGCCGAGGCCCGCGACTACGTCGCCTTCCTGGCAGAGCAGTGCGGCGTGCCGGTGACGCTCGTGGGCGTCGGCCCCGGCCGCGACCAGTTCGTGCGCTTCGCCGACACGCCTGCGGCCGGCTCCGGCTCCGTCGACGACGACGATGCCGACGACGAGTGGGACGTCGGCCCCGGCGTCCTGGTCCTGTAGCGGCGCGGTGCGGGTCTGTGTGATCGGAGCCGGTGGGCGGGAGCACGCCCTGGCCGTCGTCCTCGGGCGCACTGCCGACGTGGTGGTCGCCCCCGGCAACCCGGGGATCCCCGGGTCGACGCCGGCGCCCCCCGAGGAGCTCGACGCCGACCTGTTCGTGATCGGTCCCGAAGTGCCCCTGGTCGAAGGCATGGCCGACCGGCTGCGCGCCGCCGGGCGGCTGGTCTTCGGTCCCGGTGCCGACGGTGCCCGCCTGGAGGGGTCGAAGGCGTGGATGAAGCAGGTGCTGGCCGACGCCGGGGTGCCCACCGCCGCCCATGGCGTGTTCGACCGCGTCGAGCCGGCGGTGGCCTTCCTCGACACGCTGGGCCCGCCGTACGTGGTGAAGACCGACGGGCTGGCCGCAGGGAAGGGTGTGCTCGTGACCGATGACCGCCGGGAGGCGGTCGACGACGTGCGGGCCAAGCTGACGGGGCGGGCGTTCGGCGACGCCGGCCGGCGGGTGGTCATCGAGGAGGCCCTCGGCGGACAGGAGGTGTCGTTGTTGTGCCTGTGCGACGGCCGCCGGGTGGCGCCCCTCGCCCCGGCCCAGGACTTCAAGCGGCTGGGCGACGGCGACTCCGGGCCCAACACCGGTGGCATGGGGGCGTACTCGCCGGTGCCCGCAGCCGTGCTCGGCGCTCGGGCCACGCAGGCCGGGCCGGACGTCACCGACGAGGTGGTGGAGCGGGCCGTCGAGCCGACCGTGCACCGGCTCCGCGCCCTGGGGATCGATTTCCGGGGCGTTCTGTACGCCGGCATCATGCTGACCCCGGAGGGGCCCAAGGTGCTGGAGTACAACGTGCGCTTCGGCGACCCGGAGGCGCAGGTGGTCCTCCCCCGGTTCGACGGCGATCTGACCGGGCTGCTGGCCGAGGCCGCAGCCGGAGACCTTCGGACGGAGCCGTCCTTTTCGGCCGACGCGGCGGTGACGGTGGTGCTGGCCGCCGAGGGCTACCCCGCCTCCCCACGCACCGGCGACGTGATCGACGGGCTCGACGACGCCGCCGCCCGCCCGGGAGTCACCGTCTTCTGCGCCGGCGTGGGCCGCGGCCCGGACGGGCGGCTGACCACCGCCGGCGGCCGGGTCCTCGACGTGACCGCCCTGGGTCCCGACCTGGCCGGAGCCCGCCACCAGGCCTACGCGGCGGTGGGCGACATCTCCTGGCCGGGCATGCAGTACCGCGGCGACATCGCATCATCAGCCCTGGAAGGAGCGACGGCATGAAGGTAGCGGTGCTGATGGGTTCGGAGAGCGACCGCCAGAAGATGGCCCCCGCGGCCGACACCCTGGCCGAGTTCGGGCTGGAGGCCGACGTCCGGGTCCTGTCCGCCCATCGCCACCCGGAGGCGGTGGCCGAGCTGGCCCGCGGCGGCCGCGACGCCGGCTACGCGGCGTTCATCTGCGGGGCCGGTATGGCCGCCGCCCTACCCGGCGTCGTGGCCGCCCACACCACCCTTCCCGTCGTCGGCGTGCCGCTCAGTGGGGGCGCCCTCAACGGCGTCGACGCGCTCTACGCCACCGTCCAGATGCCCCGCGGCGTTCCCGTCGCGACAGTGGCCGTCGACGGTGCCCTCAACGCCGCTCTCCTCGTTGTCGAGATGCTGGCGGTCGCGAACCCCGACCTGGCCCGGCGCCTGGACGAGTACCGAGCGGGCTGGGCCGCTCCCCAGCGATGATCGAGCGTTACTCGCTGCCGGAGATGTCGGCCCTGTTCACCGACCAGGCCCGCCTGGGCCTGTGGCTCGACGTCGAGGTCCTGGCCACCGAGGCCTGGGCCGCCCTCGGCGTGGTGCCCGAGGCCGACGCCAAGGCGGTGCGCGAACGGGCGCCCGACGTCACCCCCTCCTTCGTGGCCGCGGTCAACGAGCGCGAGCAGGTCACCGACCACGACGTGGCCGCCTTCGTCGACGTGGTCCAGGAGGCCGTCGGGCCGCCCGCGGGGAACTGGGTCCACTACGGGCTGACGTCCAGCGACGTGGTCGACACCGCCCTGTGCGCCACCCTGGCCCGGGCCGCCGACCTCCTGCTGGTGGCCAGCGGTGAGCTGATCGCCGCCCTGAAGGCCCGAGCGCTCGAGTTCCGGGCCGCGCCGATGGCCGGGCGCACCCACGGCATGCACGCCGAGCCGACCACGTTCGGGCTCAAGCTGGCCCACTGGTGCCTGCAGGCCGATCGCGACCGCACCCGCCTCCGCACGGCCCGCGACCGCATCGCCGTGGGCAAGCTGTCCGGTGCGGTCGGCACCTACTCCAACGTCGACCCCGAGGTCGAGCGCCGGGTGTGCGCCGCCCTCGGCCTGCGCCCGGTGCCCGCCACCCAGGTCGTCGCCCGCGACCGCCAGGCCGAGTACCTGTGGGCGTGCGCCTCGGTGGGGGCGTCGGTCGAGCTGTTCGCCACCGAGATCCGCCACCTCCAGCGCACCGAGGTGGGGGAGGTGGAAGAGCCGTTCCGAGCCGGCCAGAAGGGCAGCTCGGCCATGCCCCACAAGCGCAACCCCATCACGTGCGAACGCCTGGCCGGCCTGGCCCGGGT
>JALYGL010000049.1 GCA_030777125.1 Actinomycetota bacterium | reverse complement strand
ACGTACGTCGTGCTGCCCGGCGCCAGGACCCCCACCTGCAGGCGGTCGCTGCCCAGCGCCTCCCGCAGCGTGGCCTCGAGCTCCTCGGGCAGGGCATGGCCCGCGTTCACCCGGACCTCGAGCTCTGTCAGCGCATCCAGGACCCGCCGGCGCCGGAGATAGAACACCCGGTCGACGGCCCGCTGCACCCGACGGCGGGCAGGCCCCAGCGCCACCGCCACGGCGGCGGTGACAATGGCGGCAACGACTGGGGATTGCCCGCCCAGCAGCGCACCGCTGGCCGCCGCCGCGACCAGGTAGACGCCGACCACACCCAGGGTCAGCACCGAGTACGCCGCCGTTGCCGCGATCGCGCGGTCCACGTCGAAGAGGTCGTGCCGCAGCACCGCGACCGTGGTCGCAAGCGGGACCGCGACGTACATCGCGGCGATCCCGATCCCGGCGTAGGCATGCGTGCCGGCGAGCACCAGCCCGCCCCAGCTGAGGATGAAGGTGAGTGGCAACAGCGGGACGGTGAGGACCAGCCACTTGATCTGGCGTCGGGTCCGCTCCTCGCCGCGGCGGTAGCGCAGCACCAGAGAGGTGGCCGCTAGCAGCATTGCGGCCATGAACGGCGGGAAGGTCAGCACCCGCAGGCCCACCGACAGTGCGGCGGGCATCGTGCCGAACGGGTGCGGCAGGTCCCGGTACGGTGGGTCCAGCGGCTCCGGCGCCGTGACCATGATGACCTGGATCGCCGCCGTGTCGAGCAGCAGCAGCGGCACCAGCCATGCCCAGCGGCGGCTCAAGGGCCGGCCGGTCGGGAACAGCAGGAACAGCAGCGTGAGCGCGGCGTACAGCCACGCCCAGGACACCGACATCAGCGCGTAGGCCTCGGCCGGGAGCGGCGGCAGCGCGGCCGGGTCGGACAGCTGGGCGGGCCGGTAGGTGTTGCTGAACCCCGTCAGCGCCGCCAGCAGCCCCATCGCCCCCATCACCGCGGCCAGGGCGTTGCGCGGCTCCCGGAAGCCGACCAGCAGCGCGAGCCCGGTGATCACGAGCGCCACCGCGGACGTAAAGATCACCTCGGCGACACCGGACGCCGAACCTGCCACGATCTGCGCGGTCACCCCCGCGGCAACCACCGTGCAGGTCAGCGCCGCCAGCACCAGCGCGCCCGTCCGTGGCCAGGTCATGACAACCCGAGCGTAGGGAAGCGCGGCGCCCGTGGTCTTCCGTACTAGCCCCCGACCAGGACGAGAACTTTCCACGATGTGCACCGGGCCCTCGTCACGACACTCTGGGCGCCATGACCACAACCTCAGAACTCACCACCGGCACTCAGGCCGGCCCCACCAAGACCGCCCGCTCCCGGGCAATCCTCACCCTCGTCGGCAGCGTGCTCGGTGCTGTCGGCTACGTGCTGCTCCTCATCCTGCACGCCCCCTGGGAGCGGGCGGAGATGGTGCCGTACGCCGAGATGGCCGAGCACCGCGACACCTGGCTCACCGCCCACTACTGGCTCGGACCGCTGGCGGGCCTGGGGTTCGTCGTCCTCGGCTTGGCCGTGATGCGGCTGCTCCAGACCCGGGCGTCAGCCCTCGCGAGCATCGCCGGGGTGCTGCTTCTCGTCGGTGGGCTGGGCTTCGCCGCTGGGCTCGCCTCCGAGGGCGTCCTGTACTACGCCGCCACCGATCCCGACGTCCTCGAACCCGGGGCTGGTGCCGCACTGCTCGGCCACCTCATGGAGACAGAGCTGTACTTCCCGGTCTTCGGGATCGGCATCGCCGGCGTCAGCCTGGGTTGCCTGGTCGCAGCCCTCGCGCTGGTCATCAGCAAGGCCGTGCCGCTCTGGGTGCCGACCCTGCTCGTCGTCGGAGTCGTCGCGATGGCCGTCGCCCCGCACTCGATTGCCTGGTGGGCGTCCTCGCCGGTCCAGATTGCCGCCGTCGTCATCTCTTGGTACGGGCTCAACACGACTCGGGCTGCCTGACATTGGGGGACCGGCATCCGGCACCAGCCGCCAACGGCGTTTCCTTGCACGCACGGATCGGACTACCCGGTATTCCGACGCTGATCGAGCCACTCTTTCTGGGCGATCAGCGCAGCGCTCCTCTGGGGCAGAACAGCCGGACCGCAGTCGTCGTCCACCCGGTTGCAGACGTCTTCGCTGAGCAACCCACCTCGCCGGAAGACCCGCAACCGGTCCTCGGGCGACTCGACGCCACCAGCGAGCACGGTGTCGGGCTCGACTCCGAGCGATCGGAGCACCTGGCGCCACGGCCAGAAAGCTGGCGCACCCGCGGCTTCGACACAGCGTCCCCACGTGACCGCTGTGCCGGCGGCGAGGGCGACCCCGGCGAGCTCTTGGGCGAGCCGGTCTGCCGACCGTCGGCTCAGAGATAGCGCCGAGCTGCCGGTCAGGGGCGTTCGCGAAGTCCTTCGACCCGCTGACGGGTAAGACCTCTTGCTGCGCGCCGGGGCCCGCGTTTGGCCCAGTCGCGAGTGGACCGGGGAACCAAAGGAGACACCCTC
>JALYGL010000048.1 GCA_030777125.1 Actinomycetota bacterium | reverse complement strand
CCGGGGGCTCGAGCGCCGGGTGGGCGCCGTGTGGCAGGCGGTGGAACGAGCCTGCGCACGCGACGACTTCCGGCCTCATCCTGGCGCCCTGTGCGACTGGTGCGCCTTCCGCAGCTACTGCCCCGCGTTCGGAGGTGACCCCGCCGCGGCCCGCCAGCTGCAGTCGGCATGAGCACCCTGCGCAGCCACCAGCGCCACGAGGGGTCCGCCGCCCGCCCCCCCGCTTCGCCGGCGTCCGGGCCCTGCGCCACCGGCCGCTCCGGCTGGCGCCTCCGGCGTCCGTCGGTCAGCCCCCTGCGCCTGGTCCTTCCCCCCGCGGTCAGCGAGCTGATCTCGGCGTTCGACCGCGTCGTCGACACCGCCGTGGACGAGCGGCTGAGGGGGCGGCCGGCGATCGACCGGCTCTTCTACAGCGCCTCGGCCCTCGGCGACTACTCGCTCCTGTGGCACCTCATCGGCACCACCCGCGCCCTCGGCTCGGTGCACGACCAGCACCAGGCGTTGCGGTTGGCGGTGAGCCTCGGGCTCGAGTCGGTGCTCATCAACAGCGGGGTGAAGTCGCTGTTCCGGCGTACCCGTCCCGAGCGGGAGGAGCACCACCTCCACCACCTGCGCCTGCCCCGGTCGAGCAGCTTCCCCAGTGGCCACGCCACCTCGGGGTTCATGGCCGCCACCCTGCTCAGCGACGGCGCCGGGGCCTCGACACCGCTGTGGTACGGCCTGGCGTCGATCGTGGCCGCCAGTCGTGTCCATGTCGGGATCCACCACGCATCCGACGTCGTCGTCGGGGCGCTGATCGGAACCGCGCTCGGGCGCCTGGTCCTGCGGGTGTGGCCGCTTGCGCCTGCCCCGGCAGGGGCGGCGCCGGCACTCAGTTGACCAGCGGCTCGGAGGTGGCGAGGAGGGTACGAACGTCGAGGAGCAGGTCGGCCACCTCGTCGGTGGAGACGAGCTCGCGGTGCAGCATCTCGGCCAAGCCCTTGTCGATGACCGCCAGGGCTTCGGTGATGATCTTCGGCTCTCGGGTCTCGGTGTCGGTCACCGCCTGCTCCATCAGTTGTCCTCGTCTCTCTCTCGGTCCACACCGCCTCTGGGCCAGCTTCGTCCGGTGCACCGGCGACGGTCGCCCGCCGCCTCGAGGTGGTGACCGACCTGCCATCGCCTTGAGGACGAGGCCCACCCTAGCGCCCCGTTCCGGCGACCGGTGGGCCTCGTCGCCGGAAAGTCGCGTTGACGCGACCGCTCCGAGTGGCGTGCGAGACGGACGCCAGGTCCGGTCCCGTCCAGCGCGGGGGCGCAGCGCGGTCGGACGGGCGGCGATGACCGCGGGCGCCGTGGCATGCTCGGAGGGCGTTCGTCATCCGCGAGGCGCCTCGGCGCCGGAGACGAGCCGTCGTCCTCTCTGAGCGTACTGCCACCACCGGAACAAGGAGCCTGCACATGACCGACCGATTCCAGGACCAGATGGAGGAGAACGCCTCCCTCCTCCAGCGTCTGGAGCCCTCACCGCTCAGCCGCAGGCGGATGTTGCTCGGTGGTGGTGTCGCCGCCATGGGCCTGGTCGCCGCCGCCTGCGGGGGCGAAGGCGACCCCTTCGTCCTGGAGGATCCGCCCGACGAGTCGCTCACCAGCACCACCGCCCGCTCCGGCGACGCTGGAGGCGGCGGTGGGCAGCCGCCGAGCGGCGACGTCGCCATCGCCATGACCGCCGCCAGCCTCGAGGTGCTGGCGGTCAACACCTACGACGCTGCGCTCTCCGCTGCCGGCCAGGGTGCGATCGGCGAGGTGCCCGAGGCCGTCGCCGAGTTCGCCACCACCGCCAAGTCCCATCACGAGGCCCACCGCAACGCCTGGAACGAGCTGCTCACCAGCCTCGGACAGGCCGAGGTCACCACCACGCCGCCGAGCCTGCAGCGCACCGTCGACCAACGCTTCGCCGAGGTCACCGACGTGGGGGGCGTTGCCCAGCTCGCCCTCACCCTCGAGCAGATCGCCGCCGACACCTACTTCTCGGTGATCCCGAAGATCAGCAACCGCGATGCCCTCGAGCTGGCCGCCACCATCCAGCCCATCGACATGCAACACGTCGCCGTGCTGCGCTACGTGCTCGGCGAGTACCCCGTGCCCGACGCCTTCGCCAACGCTGACGACGCCTTCACCGGCTGAACCCCTCGAGGGAGAGGCGCCCCGGCGCATCTCCTTCGAGCTGGGCGCCTCGCTAGCGCCCGAAGGCCTGCCTCTGGCGCTGGCTCGGGTCCAGCGCGGCCTCGAGGTCGGCGCCGTCGTGGAGCTCGCGGTGGAGCTGTCGCCTGACGCTCCCGAGGTCGCGGCCGGGCGTCTGACGGACATCGTCACCGGTGCCGGCTTCGACGTGGGCGGTGTCGACGGCTCGTCGGCGGGCAGGCTCCGCTGCCGGGCCCGTCGGGCCCGGACCCTCGCCGACTCGGTCGGGCCGCGCATGCGCGTGCTGGTGTGCGGGCTGAACCCGAGCCTCCTCGCCGCCGAC
>JALYGL010000047.1 GCA_030777125.1 Actinomycetota bacterium | reverse complement strand
CGGGCCAACCGGTGGCACACCGCCCCCACCGGGCCGAAGCGGGCCAGCACGGCCGGTCCGGGGAGGGCGGCGAGCCGGCCCAGGGTGGTGATGCCCAGACGGCGCAGGAGGTCGGCCAGCTCGGCCTCGTCGTCGCCGAGCGTCGACACCGGGAACGGGGCCAGGAAGGCGGCGCTGCCCCCCAGTGGGACGACGGTGCCCAGCCGGGCCGCCCGCTCCGCCGCGAACCTCCCGTCGGCGACGCCCACCCGGCAGGCGGCGGCCAGTGCGACTTTGGCCGCGACCGACGCGGCCAGGGCGGCGTCGCCTCCGAAGTAGCGGGACGGACCCCGCGTGGCGAAGGCGCACACGCCGGGGGCCATCACCTCCACCGCCGGCGTGAACGACTCCACCGCGGCCACCACTGGCTCGAAGGCGCGCATGTCGCGACCGGGATCGTGCCCGACCACTTCCAGCTGCGGGCACCGGGCCTCGGCCTGGCGACGGCGGAGCCCCACCTCCACCCCCTCGGCCCTGGCTCCCTCGGAACACGCCACCACCGTGTTGGCGGCGACGACGGCCACGCGGTCGGCCGCGGGACGGCCGGCGGCCACCACTGGCCAGTCCGGGCACCACACCACCAACGTGCGGGTCGCGGTCATGACGGACCGACCTCCGTGGCGTTCGGGTACGCAGCCGGCCGGGCCGGTCATGCGGGGACGGGCGCCCCTCCCGATGCCCGCTCGAACCGGGCTCGCGGGGGCGCGGGCTCGGCAAGGGCCACCCCGCCGTCGGGATGGGGCAGCCACAGGGCAACCCGGCGCTCGCGGGCGGCCGGGCCGCGTCCACCGGCCACCACCTCCACCCGCCGGGCCAGCAGCCGGCCGCATCCCTCTCCCAGGCCGTCCCACTCGGCCCGTTCCACGGTGAGGCGCACGTCGGCCCCTTCCCACGGACCCCCGGCGACGACCAACACCGACCCGCGCTCACGGGCCCTGGCCGCCAGCCGGTGGGCGTCGACCGGGCGGACGTGCCGGCCGGGGCGGGCCACGACCACGTCGAGGGCGTCGAGCAGCGTGGCCACCACCCCGGCCCATCCCCCCGGTCCGGCGCCGGCGACGGGCGCCGGCACCAGGGCGAAGCGCTCGAGGACGATCCCCAACTCGGCCGCCGCCACCGGTCCGAGGTCGGGCATGCCCACCGCCGCCGCCCACGACCCCCCGGCCGAGGCCGCGGCCACGACCGCCAGGGCCAGCGAGGTCGAGCCGGCCACGGCCACGATCGACCCCCGCCGCAGCCCGGCCGACGGCAGCAGCGGCTCGAGGGCGGGCAGGACCGGCAGCAGCCGCTCGCCCGCCATGGCTACCGGGCGGACGGCCGGCCCGACGTCGCGCTGAGGAAGCGCCATCCCTCGCCACTCTAGCGAACGTGTGTTCGCCGGATCTCGCCGCCGGCTAGTCCGCTCCAGCCCCGTTCTCCTCGGCCCGGTAGCTGCGGGCCAGGGCCAGGCGGCGCCCCGAGTCCTTGCCGCTCATCTCCATGAACCGGGCGATGGCCTCCTCGGTGCGGGCCTGCTCCTGCCGGATGGCGGCCCGCTCGTCGGGGCCCGCCTCTTCGAGGGCGGAGTCGAGGTTGGCCTCCGCCTTGGCCAGCCAGCGGGCCGCCTGCTGGAGGAACGCCTGGCGGCGGGCGGGCTGCTCCTCTGCCTTGCGCAGCCGCTCCTCGGCGACCCGCCGGGAGCACATCCCGCGCATCCGGCGGCAGTAGTTGTCACGCGGCCCGTCGTCGAACGCCTGGCCGTACTTGATGTGCGCCTCTTTGAACCGGCTGTGGCAGTAGTCGTCGTCGGCCAGGGCGATGAGATCGTCGGATGCGGTCACAGTCGCGTCCTACCCCTCACCCCGGCTCGGCGACCTCGACGCCTTCCCGGTAGTAGGTGAAGAGGTCCCTGATGACGTCGGCCAGGCCGTCGCCGCTCGCCCCCGGGGCCAGGTCGACGGTGACGACGTTGGAGTAGACGTGGATGCCTTCCACCCCACCGGCCTCGAACAGACGCCGGGCCAGGGCGTCGACCGGGCGCAGTCCGCTGGCGGCGGCGGCGGAGCGGTAGCGCTCGTGGCCCATCCCGGTGAGGCTCCGGTTGAGCTCGAAGATGACGACGTCGGGCCGGATGCCCCGCTTCTCGTTCACGGTGATCAGTTGGCCCATGGCGGGGGCAGCGTATCCCGCTGGGTAGGGTGGCGACGATGTCCGAGTCGGGCCGCGCCGAGCAGGGGCCCGACGTCCGCGACCACCCGGTGCCCGTCCGCGCCATCCTCGTCACCATCGGCTTGGTGCTGGCCACCTTCCTGGCCCTCTACCTCATCAAGCTGCTGGCCCACATCGAGGCGCTGCTGCTCATCTCCGCCTTCTTCGCCGTCGTCCTGACTCCCGCCGTCGACCTGGTCCGGCGCCGCCTCCACGTGAGTCGGGGGCTGGCCACCAGCATCGTGTTCCTGGTCGGCATCGGCCTGATCGTGGCCATGCTCTACGCCTTCATCACCCCGCTGGTCGACCAGACCCAGGAGGCCATCGACGAGTTCCCCACCTACCTGAGCGAGGCCCGCGAGGGGCGCGGCCCACTCGGCGATCTGGTCACGCGCTTCGAGCTCGACCGCCGCTACGAGGAGAACAAGGAAAAGATCGAGGACTCGCTGAGCCGGGCCAGCGGGCCCGCCCTCGCCGTGGCCACTCGGGTGTTCGCCGGGTTCGTGTCGCTGCTCACCGTGCTGGTCCTGACGTTCATGATGGTGCTGTACGGGCCCGACATCCTCCGCGGCGCCCTGGGCGCCATGCCCGCGGCCAAACGGGAGCGGGTGACGGCGGTGGCCTCGGACTGTGCCAAAGCCCTCACCGGCTACGTGATGGGCAACCTGCTCATCAGCGTCATCGCCGGTGTGAGCACGTTCGTCGCCCTGCTGGTCTTCGGCGTGCCCTTCCGGGGGGTGCTGGCCCTGTGGGTCGGCTTCGCCGACCTCATCCCCCTGGTCGGCGCCACCCTCGGGGCCATCCCCACCGTGGCCGTGGCCTTCCTGCACTCGACCACCGCGG
>JALYGL010000046.1 GCA_030777125.1 Actinomycetota bacterium | reverse complement strand
CGCACCTGCTGGACCTGCTCCCAGCTCTGCCAGGGGTCGGGTGGCGGGTCGGGCGGCAGCGTCCGGTCCACGCGCACCGGGCACGCCGGCACCGGCGCTGCCTCCGTCCCCTCCGGTGGCGGCTGGCGCAGCCATTTCCGCACCGTCATCCGTGACAGGCCCAACTGGCGGGCGATCGCGCTGATCGTCGCGCCCTGGTCGCGGAGTTGGTGGACCAGCCGGCGGCCAGTCTGCTGCTGCTGCTGGTACAGCCGCCCGCGCCGCGACCGCGGTGTGGTTACACCGTCGCCCGGTTCCGGCGACGCGGCTGCGGACGACGGTGTCCGTGGCACGCGGGGCAACTCGGCGAAGATGGCCTTGATGACTTGCTTGGCTGCGTCCGTCACCAGCCGCGTTTGATGGAACAGGCACAATTGATGCGCTGCCTGCGGCCAGACGGCGGCCACGATGCGCGGATAGAGGGTCGAGCCATCGGTGATGAGTTGGTCGGGCGTGATGCCCGCCTGCTTGAGCCGTTCCAGGAAGCCGGTGATGTCCACCGGCGTGACCTTGTCCCCGTGCACCAGTTGGTACCCGACCAGGCGGTCCCCCTCCGGCGCGGCCGGGTCGACCGCCAGCAGCAGTGCCAGCCGGTCCTGATAGACCTCATCGACACAGAGGATGCCGGAGAACTCGCTGACCACCCACGGCTGGTAATCGCGCTCCAGGTCGAACGCCTCGGCGTACCGGCGGCACCACAGCCGGACCATCTTCTCGCTGGGCTGCACCCAGAAATCGCGTGCCAGGCGCGCGGCGACCCGGCGGAAGGCCATGCCATCGGCGAAGACGGACTGGACGGCCTTCTCGACGACCCGGTTGGTGTAGCTGGCGTCGGGACGCAGAAATGGCGGCTGGGCGCGGAAGTAGTGCTGGCAGGCGGGGCAGTGGTGGACGCTAACCTGGACCAGCAGGAGCACGGGATGATCCAAATGGATGTCAATGGCCACCCGCTCGGCCTCCCAGGCGCGGGCCGCTGGCTGCCCGCACTGGTCACAGGCCAGGTCGGGCAGGACCCAGCGAACCTGCCGGAGGTGACAGGCGGTGAGATTGAGGCGCGGGTCGGACACGCTCATGCTCGGCTCCCGGTGGGCATAACGGACAAGTACCAGGCTGGCCCCGACGGTAGCCCACAGTCAGTCCCTTGTCAACGTCTATTCCGCAGTCTCATGCAGCACCCACTGGCACCACCTCGGCCGGCACGGTGCCGGAACAGCCCAGTCCAACTCCACAATCTCCTTCCGTGACTGATGGGGTAGAGTATCGTTTGACAAGCGGGCCGCCACACCGGGGACATTCCCTCGACGAGAAGTATGGGAGGCAACGTGAACTGGCTGAGCGACTTCCGCTTCGGGCCGACGGCGCGGGTCGTGTTCGGCGTGGGCAAAGCCAGGGAAGCCGGGCCGATTGCGCGCGAGCTTAACGGCACCGCCGCCCTGGTGATGACGGACGCCACGCTCTCCCGCCTCGGCCTGACCCGGCCGATCGAGGCTTCCTTGCAGGAGGCCGGCCTCCGGGTCGAGGTCTTCGACGGCGTCGTCACCGAACCGACCCTCGCCTCGGTCGAGGCCGCCGTCGCGCTGTTCCGCGAGCACGCCTGCGACCTGATCGTCGGCGTTGGCGGTGGCAGCGCGATGGACAGCGCCAAAGCCGTGTCCTTGCTGATCGGCAATGGCGGCACCTTCCCCGAGTACACCCAGCGGCGGGTTGGCGCCGAGTGGACCCCTGGTCGCGTCGCGGCCACGAAAGGCCCCGACGTGATCACCGTCCCGACGACCGCCGGCACCGGCGCCGAGGTCACCGCCGGCTGCGGCGTCTTCGACCCGGCCACCGGCATCAAAGGCTGGGCCGGCGGCCCGCACACGCGGCCGGCCGTGGCGCTGTGCGACCCGCTGCTGACGACGTCGATGCCGCCGCGGGTCACGGCCGACACCGGGCTGGACGCGCTCTCGCAGGCGATCGAGGCCGTCGTCACGCTCCAGGTCAATCCGTACGCCGACGCCCTGCTGCTGACGGCGATCGAGACGATCGGCCGCTTCCTGCCCAAGGCGTTCGCCAATGGGGCCAACCTCGAAGCCCGCGCGGCCATGCTCGGCGCCGCCACGATGGTGGGCACCGCCTTCCCCTTCGCCGGCTTGATCCACGTCCACACCTTCGCCGAGGTGCTGGGCGACCTGACGCACCTGCCCCACGGGCGCCTCATCGGCCTGCTGCTGCCGCATGTGCTGGAATGGAGCGCCATCGGCTGCCCGGAGAAACTCGTCGTGATCGCCCGCGCGCTCGGCGAGCCGGTGGACGGGCTGTCCACGCGTGCCGGCGCCGAGCGCGGCCTGGCGGCCGTGCGGCGCCTGTGCGCCGAGGTCGAGATCGACGAACCGTTGCGCGCGCACGACGTCGGCGAGGAGACCCTGCAGCAGTGCGCCGAGCGCGTCTTCGCCCAGCACACCCCGCGGTCGGTCGCCGGCCCACGGGCGTTCCGGAGCGTCGACGAGGTGTTGTCGCTCCTGAAGCAAGCCTATTAGGCCGCAACTGTGACGAGCGGGAGTATTGCTCAGCGGTTCGTCCGGGTCGACGTTAGCACCTGTAGCACGGCCGGGATGAGTGGCGACGCCGGAGCGGCGATCACGCCCACGCGCTGGTCGTGGGACAGGGCGCACAATCGGTCCGATGGGACGCGTGCCTGGAG
>JALYGL010000045.1 GCA_030777125.1 Actinomycetota bacterium | reverse complement strand
CGCCGGCCCGCCGCCGCGCCGCCGTCCTCTTCGGCGCGGCCGAGTGGATGCGGGAGCGCCGCCACGACCTGGCCGCCCTGGAGGTGTTTGAGGCGGGCAAGCCGTGGAAGGACGCCGACGGCGACGTCTGCGAGGCCATCGACTTCTGCGAGTACTACGGCCGCCAGATGCTGCGACTCGACGCCGGCGCGCCGATCGACTCGCCGCCCGGGGAGCGCAACGACCTCACCTACAAGCCGCGCGGGATCGGGGTGGTCATCTCGCCGTGGAACTTCCCGCTGGCCATCCCCACCGGGATGGTCGTGGCCGCCCTCGTCACCGGCAACGCCGTCCTCTTCAAGCCCGCCGAGCAGACGCCCGCCGTGGCCGCCACCCTCGTCGAGGCCCTCACCGCCGCGGGCCTTCCTCCCGGGGTGCTGGCCTTCCTGCCCGGCATAGGAGAGGAGGTCGGCGCCCACCTGGTCGAGCACCCCGAGGTCTCCTTCGTCCTGTTCACCGGGTCGAAGGACGTAGGCCTACGCATCGTCGAGACCGCGGCCGTCCACCGGCCCGGCCAACGCCAGGTCAAGCGGGTGGTGGCGGAGATGGGCGGCAAGAACGCCATCGTCGTCGATGCCGACGCCGACCTCGACCAGGCCGTCCCGCTGGTGCTGGCCTCGGCGTTCGGCTACGCCGGCCAGAAGTGCTCGGCGTGCTCCCGGCTCATCGTGCTCGACGCCGTCTACGACCAGATGGTCGAGCGCCTGGCCGGCGCCGCCCGCCAGCTCCAGGTCGGGCACCCGAGGTCGATGGGCGTGGCCGTAGGCCCCCTGATCGACGCCGACGCCCACAAGCGGGTCCGCTCCTACGTGGAGCTGGCGCCCGACGAAGGCCGAGTGGTGCTGGCGGGCGACGACGCGCCCTCGGAAGGCTGGTTCGTCGGACCCACCGTGGTGGCCGACGTCCGGCCCGGTGGCCGGTTGGCCACGGAGGAGATCTTCGGTCCCGTCCTGTCGGTGATGCGGGCGAGCTCCTTCGACGAGGCCCTGGCCCTGGCCAACGACACCGATTACGCCCTGACCGCTGGAGTCGTGTCCCGCTCGCCGGCGCACATCCGAAGGGCCACGGAGGAGCTGCGGGCCGGCAACGTGTACGTCAACCGGGCGATCACCGGGGCCGTCGTCGGCCGCCACCCGTTCGGCGGCTACGGCATGTCGGGGGTGGGGTCGAAGGCGGGAGGGCCCGACTACCTCCTGCAGTTCGTCGAGCCCCGCGCCGTGAGCGAGAACACCCTCCGTCAGGGGTTCGCTCCTCCCGACGCCGAAGCGGAGCCGCGCTAGTCTCGGGCCGCCGGGGCCGTTAGCTCAGTTGGCTAGAGCGCCTGCATGACGCGCAGGAGGTCAGGGGTTCGAGTCCCTTACGGCCCACCGGCGGGGCCCTTCCGGGGACCATTCGACCGGGTCGTTTCCCGCCCGTCACGTCCGCGTGGCGTCTGGCGCACAGGGCCACCGGGCGACCGTGCGCGGCCGGGCGGAGGTTTACGGGCGCGCGATTGGGTACGCGTCCATTCAGACGAAGTCAATCGAACAGGAGGGTCCAATGGGCCTCGGAGTCAGCATCTTCCTCATCGCGCTGGGCGCCATCCTCGCCTTCGCCGTCGACTACAGCGTGTCCGGCATCGACCTGGCCACGGTCGGGTTCATCCTCATGGTGGTCGGTGCCATCGGCCTGATCGCCAGCCTCATCCTCTTCGCTCCCCGGGGCGGGCGTACGATCGTCGAGGACAGCTACGTCGACGACGACCCCGGCGTGGTCGGGCGTCGCCGGTTCACCCGCCGTTCCGACGTCATCTAGACCGATCCGCGCCGGCATGGCCGGCACCGGGTAGGCTCGAACGCCCGTTCGGGCCCGACGACCGCCAACGGGCCGCTGTCGAACACGACGGCGGCCCGTTGCTCGTCTGGCCGGCCGGGACGCAAGACCGGCACCCTGGCCGCCCGGGTGGCGTGGCTGATCCGAGGCGGTGCCCGTCGCATGCGCCTGCTCAACTGGCGGGGGTGCCGGGCCTGCTGGGCGGGCTGTTCGACCACGTGCTGGTCGACGAGTACCAGGGCACCAAGGGCCTGCAGGCCGACTTCCTGGCCGCCCGGCCGAGGCGGTGTGGCGACTCGATCCTGGTCCCCACGCGACGAGGGCGTGCCCCTCACCCAGCAGACGGTGCTCTTCCGGGCCGCCCACCACGCCGGGCGGGTGGAGCCCGGGCTCACGCCGACCGCATTCCCGTCGCCGGCGACGGACCACCGGCGACGGCACTGGCGGCGCCGGAGCCGGACTGGCGGAGGTCGACCGGCTGCTGGCCGATCTCTGGGCCTGACCCGCGGGGGCCGTGAGAGGATGGGGGCATGAAACTCGGAATCGTCGGCAAGGGGGGCGTCGGCAAGACCACCCTCTCCAGCCTCATCTGCCAGGCCTACGTCGCCCAGGGAAAGCGGGTCCTGGCCGTCGACACCGACTCCAACCCCAACCTGGCCATGAGCCTGGGGCTCGACGAGGAGACGGCCGACACCGCACCGGTGGTGCCCCGGGCTCTCGTGGTCGGCGGCGGCGACGGGGCCATGAGCCCGCAGCGCCTCATCGCCGACTACGGCCTGCAGACCCCGTTCGGGGTCACGCTGCTCCATGCCATGCGGGTCGACCAGGCGGGAGCGGGGTGCACCTGCACCAGCCACGTCACCGTGCGCAGCCTGCTGGGGGCGGCCATCGAGGACGAGGCCGACATCACTCTCGTCGACATGGAGGCCGGCCTGGAGCACCTGAGCCGGTCCGGGGGCACGCTGGCCTACGCCGACGTGGCCCTCATCATCATGGAGCCCACCATCAAGTCGGTGGTCACGGCGGCGCGCACCGTGCCCCTCGCCCGGGAGCTCGGTATTCCGCGCGTCTACGGGGTGGGCAACAAGGCCCGCCTTCCGCGCGACGCCGAGTTCTACGTCAAGGCCGCGGCCGAGCACGGGGTGCCGCTGGCCGGCATCGTGCCGTTCGACCCCGCCGTCGGTGAGGCCGACCGGCGCGGCGCCCCACTGGCCTCGGGCCAGGGCGACGCCGTCCGCCAGGCGGTCGACCACATCATCGAGTTCGTCAACTCCCCGGACGAGGAGCGCGTGGCACTCATGCGTGAACGGGAGCGCATCGAGGCCCGCATCGCCGAGCTGACGGCGCAGGCGTAGCCCCGGACCTCCGGTCCGTTGAGCGACCCGGACGGGTTCCAGACCCGCGCCATCCACGCCGGCCAGGACCCGGACCCGGCCACGGGGGCTGTGGCCGTGCCCATCTACCAGACGTCGACCTACGCCCAGGAGGGCGTCGGCCGCCACCGCGGCTTCGAGTACTCCCGCACCGCCAACCCCACCCGGCAGGCCCTCGAGCAGTGCGTGGCCTCGCTGGAGGGCGCCCGCTTCGGCCTGGCCTTCGCCAGCGGGATGGCGGCCGAGGACGCCGTCCTGCGCCAGCTGGCGCCGGGCGAGCACCTCATCATGAGCAGCGACGGCTACGGCGGCACCCACCGGCTGGTCTCCCAGGTGCTGCGCGTCGACTTCACCACCGTCGACCTGTCCGACCTCGAGTCGTTGGACGCGGCATGGCGGGACGACACCCGGCTGGTGTGGGTCGAGTCGCCCACCAACCCGACCCTCGGGATCGTCGACATCGCCGCCGTGGCCGCGTTCGCCCACGAGCGCGGCGCGTGGTGCGTGGTCGACAACACCTTCGCCACCCCATACCTCCAGCGCCCCCTGGAGCTGGGGGCCGACGTCGTCGTCCACTCGGCCACCAAGTACCTCGGCGGCCACTCCGACGTCATCGGTGGCGTGCTCGCGGTGGACGACCCGGATCGGGCTGCCGCCATCTCGCTCGTCCAGCGGGCCGCCGGCGCCGTACCCGGTCCGTTCGACTGCTTCCTCGTCCTGCGGGGGATCAAGACGCTCGCCGTGCGCATGGACCGCCACTGCGCCAACGCCGCCGCTGTGGCCGGGTTCCTGGAGGGGCACCCGGCCGTGGGATCGGTGCGGTACCCGGGCCTACCGGACCACCCCGGCCATCACGTGGCCGCGGCCCAGATGGGGCCCGGCTTCGGCGGGATGGTGTCGTTCACGCTCGCCGGTGGGCCCGATGCGGCCCGCGCCCTGCTCGGGCGGACCCGCCTGTTCACCATGGGGGAGTCGCTCGGGGGGGTGGAATCGCTGCTCGGCTACCCGGCGGCCATGAGCCACGCCAGCGTGGCCGGCACACCGCTCGCCGTCGACCCGGCTCTCGTGCGCCTCTCCGTGGGGATCGAGGACGTGATCGACCTGACCGACGACCTCGGGCGGGCCCTCGACGGGCTCCGCTGAGCCCGGGAGCTATTCGGGGGTGTCGCCGGTGGCGGCCAGGGCCAGCTCGTCGTCGCCGGCTGCAGCCGCGCCGTCGCCCTCCAGGACCTCGACGACGGCGTCGACGGTGGGGGGCTGGGGGCTCTCGCCGGTGGGGCGGGGCGGTCGGGGGCCCATGCGCCGTCCGTCGCGACCGCCGGCCTTGTCGCTCACCGTTCGCTGGGTGTAGGGGATCAGGGCCAGCTCGCGGGCCGTCTTGATGGCCACGGCCACGTCGCGCTGGTGCTGGACGCACGTACCGGTGGTTCGGCGGGCCTTGATCTTGGCCCGGTCGCTGATGAACCGGCGCAGGACGTTGACGTCCTTGTAGTCGACCCACTGGTAACGGTCGCGACAGAAGATGCAGATCTTGGGCTTGCCTCTGCGGCCCGTGTCACGGGCAGGGGCGCGCTTCTTGCCGCGGTCGCGGTCGTTGTTTCGTGCCATCGGGACGAGTCTAGTTGCCCGCTCAGAGGGCCGCTCAGGCCCTAGGCGACCAAGGCCGGCATCACTGCGCCTGGGTACCGGCGAAGCGCAGGCGGATGACGTTGAGGGCGCTGCCCGCTCTGAACCACTCGATGTGCTCCTGCGACATGGTGTGGGTGCAGGTGAAGTCCACGGTGGAGCCGTCGGCGTGGGTGATCCGGCAGGCCACCGGCGTGTCCGGTGCCAGGAGGGAGAGGTTGAGCACCGAGATGCGGTCGGCCTCGCGGATCTCGTCGTAGGTGCCGGGGTCGGAGAACACCAAGGGCAGCACGCCCTGCTTCTTCAGGTTGGTCTCGGCGATGCGGGCGAAGGAGCGGACCAGGACCGCCCGGCAACCGAGGAACCGGGGCTCCATGGCCGCGTGCTCCCGGGACGAGCCCTCGCCGTAGTTCTCGTCGCCGACGGCCACCCACTCGATCCCCGCGTCCTTGTAGTGGCGGGCCACGTCGGGGAAGGGCTCGACGGCCCCGTGGACGGCGCAGTACCCGGCGCCGGGCTGCCCGGTGAAGGCGTTGACCGCTCCCAGGAACAGGTTGCGGCTGATGTTCTCCAGATGGCCCCGGTACCGCAGCCACTTGCCGGCCGCGGAGATGTGGTCGGTGGTGCACTTGCCCTTGGCCTTGACCAGGACGGGCAGCTCGAGCAGGTCGGCGCCGTCCCAGGCCGGGAACGGCTCCAGCCGCTGCAGCCGCTGGCTGGCCGGGTCGATCTCGACCTCGACCTCGGAGCCGTCGGGGGCCGGTGGCACGAACCCGCGGTCGCCGCCTTCGAAGCCGCGGGCCGGAAGTTCTGCGCCGGAGGGCTCCTGCAGACGGATTCCGTCGATGGCGTCGTGCACGGGGTCGAAGTCGAGCGTTCCGGCCAGGGCGTAGGCCACCGTGGTCTCCGGGGAGCCGATGAACGCAAGGGTCTGGGCGTTCCCGTCGTTGCGCTTGGGGAAGTTGCGGTTGAACGAGGTGATGATCGAGTTGCGCTCGCCGTCGGCCACGTCGGTGCGGGCCCACTGGCCGATGCAGGGGCCGCAGGCGTTGGCCAGGACCGTGGCGCCGATGGCCTCCAGCTCGGCCAGCAACCCGTCGCGTTCGATGGTGGCCCGGACCTGCTCCGACCCAGGGGTCACCAGGAGGGGCGTGCGGGCGCGGAGGCCGACGGCGGACGCCTGGCGGGCGATGCTGGCCGCCCGGGCGATGTCTTCGTAGGACGAGTTGGTGCAGGAGCCGACGCACGCCTGGGACAGGTGCAGCGGCCAGCCGTTGGCCCGGGCGTCGTCGCCCAGCTGCGACACGGGCCGGGCCAGGTCGGGCGTGTGGGGGCCCACCACGTGGGGCTCGAGGCCCGACAGGTCGATGTGGATCACCTGGTCGAAGTACGACGCCGGGTCGGCGGCGACCGCGGGGTCGGCCCGGAGGTCGTCGGCTACGGACGCGGCCAGGGCGGCGACGTCGCCCCGCCCGGTGGCCCTCAGGTAGTCCTCCGACCGGGCGTCGTGGGCGAACAGCGAGGTCGTCGCCCCGATCTCGGCGCCCATGTTGCAGATGGTGGCCCGGCCGGTGGCGCTGATGGCCTCCGCCCCCGGCCCGAAGTACTCGACGATGGCCCCCGTGCCGCCCCGCACGGTGAGGACCGACGCCACCTTCAGGATGACGTCCTTGGGCGACGTCCAGCCCGACAGCCGGCCCGTGAGGTGGACGCCGATGAGCCTCGGCCACCGCAACCCGAAGGTCCCCCCGGTCATCACGTCGACCGCGTCGGCGCCGCCCACGCCGATGGCCACCATGCCCAGCCCGCCGGCGTTGGGGGTATGGCTGTCGGTGCCGATCATCATCCCGCCCGGGAAGGCGTAGTTCTCCAGGACGACCTGGTGGATGATGCCCGAACCGGGCTTCCAGAAGCCGATGCCGTACTTGGCCGAGGCGGTGGACAGGAAGTCGAAGACCTCCCGGTTGGTGGTCTCGGCCGCCGAAAGGTCGGCGGCGGCGCCGTCCCGGGCCTGGATGAGGTGGTCGCAGTGCACGGTGGTGGGCACCGTCACCGCCGGCAGTCCGGCGGTCATGAACTGCAGGAGGGCCATCTGGGCGGTGGCGTCCTGCATCGCCACTCGGTCGGGGCGGAACTCGGCGTAGGAGCGGCCGCGTTCGAGCGCCTGGGTCTCGGGGTGGTCGAGGTGGGCGACCAGGATCTTCTCGGCCAGCGTCAGCGGCCGGCCGAGGCGGTGGCGGCCGACGGCTACCAGCTCGCCGATTCGTTCGTAGAGCGCGTTCATGGGTCCGATCATTCAAGCCTACGGCGCGTTCCGCCGATGCGGTGATGGTGGGGATGGCGGCCCCTATGCTTCGCCCGGTGGCCGACGACGACCTGACAGGGCCAGAGCGGCCCTCTGAGCGGGGAGCAGGGCCAGAGCGGCCCTCTGAGCGGGGAGCACGGCCAGAGCGGCCCTCTGAGCGGGGAGCACGGCCTGAGCGGGGAGCAGGGCCAGAGCGGCCCTCTGAGCGGGGAGCACGGCCCACCGAGCCGCTGGCGCCGGCTCCCGGACCGCCGCACCCCACGCCTGCGCCCAGGACGGAGCCGCTCGCCCGGCTGGCCCTGGCCCTCGCCGTCGCCGCCGTCGTGCTCCCGCCGGGAG
>JALYGL010000044.1 GCA_030777125.1 Actinomycetota bacterium | reverse complement strand
GTTCCCGGGGCACCCGCCGAACCGGCACGCGGGCGGCGGCAGCCAGCTCCAGGATCTCCTCCGACCCCCGGGGCGCGCTCTCGGCCACCCAGACGTCCTGCACCCGGCGGCGTCGGGCCCGGAGCAGCTCGGCGACCGCCCGGCGGCCCTCGACCTGCTCGCCGCCAAGGCCCCGAGCGGCCCCCTGAGCGGGCGACCGGCCCCGGTCGCTTACCCCCGCTCGAGGAGGGCGACGGCCCAACAGGCCACCCCCTCTCTCCGCCCCATGGCGCCCAGGCCCTCGGCCCGCTTGGCCTTCACCGTCACCTCGACCCCTACCTCGGCGCTGAGCCGGCGCTGCATCTCGTCCCGGAGGGGGGCCAGCCGGGGCGCCTCCAGCAGGACCGTGCAGTCCACGTTGACCGGCCGCCAGCCGGCGACGGCCACCACCTCCACCACCCGCCCCAGGAGGACGAGGCTGTCGGACCCCGCCCATGCCGGGTCGTCGTCGGGGAAGTGGGAACCGAGGTCGCCCTGGCCGGCGGCGCCGAGCAGGGCGTCGGCCACTGCGTGGGCGACCACGTCGGCGTCGCTGTGGCCAGCGAGCCCCGGGGACTCCGGCACCGAGACCCCCCCCAGCACCAGCGGTCGACCCGGGTCGTCCGAGAAGGGGTGGACGTCGAAGCCCAGGCCCACC
Source organism: Actinomycetota bacterium (assembly GCA_030777125.1). Taxonomy (GTDB): domain Bacteria; phylum Actinomycetota; class Acidimicrobiia; order Acidimicrobiales; family AC-14; genus JALYGL01. Next base: position 7,675 of record JALYGL010000044.1, on the reverse strand, counting down.
CTCATGGGGCCAGCATCTCAGATGGTGGCCCGACGCCGGGTTGCCGGGAGCTGCGCTCCCCCGCTGCGCTTCGGTGCTCGCTCACCGGGCCAGCCACCGGCGGGCGGTGGTTAGGTCGGCGGGAGTCGTGAGCTTGACGTTGGCTGCTTCACCGGGGACGACCACCACCCGCCCGCCGAGGGCCTCGACCAGGGCGGCGTCGTCGGTGGCTGCGTGCCAGAACGCCTCCGCTTCGGACCCGGAGTGGGCCCGGCGCAGCGGCCCGGCGGCGAAGGCCTGCGGGGTCTGCACGGCCACCAGCTCGGCCCGGTCGAGGGTGGCCAGGACCACACCGTCGAAGACCCGCTTCACGGTGTCGGCCAGCGGGAGCCCGGGCACGGCGCCGTCGGCTCCCGCCTGCACCGCCGCCACCACGGCCTCGAACAGGGCGACCGACGCCAGGGGACGAGCCCCGTCGTGCACCACCACCACGTCGGCCGTCGCCGGGACCGCGGCCAGGGCCGCCCGCACCGACTCCGACCGCGAGGTCCCGCCGGCCACGATCACGTCGGCCGCGGGCTCGGGGACGCCGGCCCGTTCCGGCAGCACGGCGAGGACGACCCCGTCGGCCACACTCCGGGCCGCAGCCAGGGACCAGTCGAGGACGCGGCGGTCACCGAGGGTCTCGTACTGCTTCGGCCCGCCGAACCGGGACCCGACGCCGGCGGCCACCACGATGGCCCACACGGCCAACGGCCGGCCTCCGGCTCTGGCCCTAGACCAGGGCCTCGTCGAGCTTGTGCTCCGCCTCTTCCTCGCTGACCCCGATGGCGAAGGTGAGCTCCGACACGAGGATCTGGCGGGCCTTGGTGAGCATGCGCTTCTCGCCCGCCGACAGACCCTTGTCCTTCTCCCGGATGGAGAGGTTCCGTACCACCTCGGCCACCTGGTAGATGTCGCCGGACTTCAGCTTCTCGACGTGGTTCTTGAACCGCCGGGACCAGTTGGTGGGCATCCGCGCCTCCTTCTTCCGTAGGACGGCGAAGACCTCCTCCACCTCCTCGTCGTTGATGACCTCGCGGAGGCCGACCTCGTCGGTGTTGTCGGCGGGCACCATGAGCGTGAGGTCGCCGTAGGCCAGCCGCAGGACCAGGTACTCCCGGTCGGTGCCGAAGGCGTCCCGCCGCTCGCGTCGCTCGATCACCGCGGCCCCGTGATGGGGGTACACGACCTTGTCTCCTACGTCGAACGACATTCCACTCCCAGGGACGGAACAACAGGCGGGGTACTTCCAGAGTGACAGGTAACGGTTCTGAACGACAACTTGCGGCGAGTCGCCGGCGGTGCAACAGCGGGCTCAGCCGTAGCGGTCGAGCACGCTGCTCTCGGCCAGCCGGGCCAGTCCCTCCTGGACGGCCCGGGCCCGCGACTCGCCCACACCCTCCACCTCGTCGAGGTCTTCGACGGTGGCCCTGAGGATCTTGGGCAGGCTGCCGAACCGCTCGACGATGTGATCGATCACCGCGTCGGGGATGCGGGGGATCCGGGCCAGCAGGCGGTAGCCGCGGGGCTGGACTCCGGCCTCGAGCTCGCCTGACGACGCCGGCAGGTGGAGCACGGACGTGACCTTGCCCAGGTCGAGCAGCTCCTCGGTGGTGAGGTCGGCCAGGGCGCTCATGGCCTCGCTCAACGGCCATGACTGCTCGGGCTGGAAGTAGTCCTTGATGACCAGTCTCCGGTCGTCCTCCACCCCGCCCATCAGCTCCTCCAGCTGCAGGCGGAGCAGGCGGCCGTCGGTGCCCAGCTCCACGATGTAGCCGTGGATCTCCTCGGCGATGCGGCGGACCATCTCCGTCCGCTGGAGGACGGTGACCACGTCGCGCACGGTCACCAGGTCCTCCACCTCGAGGGCGGTGAGCGACCCCGAGACGGCGTCGAGCCGGTTCTTGTAGCGCTCGAGCGTCTGCAGGGCCTGGTTGGCCCGGTTGAGCAGCCGGGCGGTGGGCTCCAGCGGGTGCTTCACGTGGTTGTGGTAGACGGCGATGATCGACATGTCCTCGGACACCGAGATGACGGGCACGAGGATGGACCGGGCCACCCGCTCGGCGGTGCGGTGCCTGGTGCCCGTCTCCGACGTGGGCACGTTGGGGTTGGGCACCAGGTGGACGTTGGCCCGGGCGATGCGGCTGGCGTCGGGCGCCAGGATGATGGCGCCGTCCATCTTGGCCAGCTCCGACAGCCGTTGGGGGCTGAACTCGGCGTCGAGCAGGAACCCGCCCGAGCAGATGGCCAGGACCTCGGGCCCGTCCCCGATCACGATCAGGGCGCCCATGTTGGCCTGGAGGATGCGGTCGAGCCCCTCCCGGAGGGGTTGGCCGGGGGCGACCATGGCAAGTGCGTCGGTGAGACCCACGTCACGCCGAGCGAGCACGGGGAAATTCTAGCCGCCGAGCCCTGCCGCCTCGATGGCGCCCGCCAGCGTGGGCACGCGCTCCAGGGTGATGCCTGACGGGGGGTCGGGGGCCGAGGCGGGCACGATGGCCCGGGTGAAGCCCAGCCGGGCGGCCTCCGCCAACCTCCGCCCGAGCTGGCCGACCTGGCGCAGCTCGCCGCCCAGGCCGATCTCGCCCACCGCCACCACGTCGGGTGCGATGGCGACGCCGCGCCGGGCCGACGCCAGGGCCAGGGCCACGCCCAGGTCGGCGGCCGGCTCCACCACCTTGACCCCACCCACGGCCAGCGCGAACACGTCGGCCCGGGCCAGGGACAGGCCGGCCCGCTGCTGCAGCACGGCCACCAGCAGGGCCAGGCGGCCGGGTTCGAGGCCCTGGGCCGACCGGCGGGGCATGGCCAGATCGCTGCTCACCACCAGGCCCTGCACCTCGACCAGCAGTGGTCGCTGGCCGTCGAGCGTGGGCACCACCACCGAGCCGGGGACGCCCGGGCACCGGTCGGCCAGGAAGAGGGCGCCCGCGTCGGGGACCCCGACCAGCCCGCTGTCGGCCATCTCGAACAGGCCCAGCTCGCTGGTGGGCCCGAAGCGGTGCTTGACCGCCCGGAGCAGGCGCAGGGCGTGGTGGCGCTCGCCCTCGAAGGACAGCACCGTGTCGACCACGTGCTCGAGGACCCGTGGACCGGCCAGGGTCCCGTCCTTGGTGACGTGGCCCACCAGCACGGTGGGCAGGGCCCGCTCCTTGGCCAGCCGCACCAGCCGGGCCGCGCACTCCCGCACCTGGGCCACCGTGCCGGGCGCCGACGCCAGCGCCGGGTCGTAGAGCGTCTGGACCGAGTCGATGACCACCAGGTCGGGAGCCACCTCGTCGATGGCGGCCACGACGTGGGGCAGCGCCGTCTCGGCCACCAGCCACAGCCGGGGGCGGAGCGCCCCCAGCCGCTCCGCCCGCAGCCGCACCTGCTGGTTCGACTCCTCGCCGCACACGAGCAGGCACCGCATCCCCCCGGCGGCGAGGGCGGCCAGGACCTGCAGCAGCAGGGTGGACTTGCCGATGCCGGGCTCGCCGCCCAGGAGGGTGACCGACCCGGGCACGAAGCCGCCGCCGAGCACCCGGTCGAGCTCGCCGATACCGGTGGGCCGGGCCGCCCAGGCGGCCGAGTCGACCTCGGCGATGGGCATCGGCCGGCCCGAGGGCCCGGGCCCGCTGAGGCCCGGCGCCACGCCGGCGTCGATCTCCTCCACCAGGCTGTTCCAGGTGGCGCAGCCCGGGCACCGCCCCGCCCACTTGGGCGCGGTGGCCCCGCACTCGCCGCACCGGAACGCCGTCCGTACCCTCGTCACCGACCGCACTCTACGGACGCGGTGGGACATTGCCGCGGACCGCGGTCAGCGGCGGACGGCCTCCAGCAGACGGACGGTCGACGTGGCCACCTCGTCGACGGCGCGCTCGAAGGCGGCCGTGTTGGCCTTCGACGGCTGCCGGTAGCCACTGATCTTGCGGACGAACTGGAGGGCGGCGGCCCGAACGTCGTCGTCGGTCACCACTTCCTCCGTGCGAAGGGTCTTGATGCTGCGGCACACGCCGCCCACGGTACCGGCGTGCGGAGGTTGGCCGACGGTTGGTCATCGGGACCGGGTACGGGCCGCGATCGACCAAGAGTGGCCGGGGTGAGCTACCGGCGCCGCCGGACGACGACCACGGCGAGGGCGGCGACGGCGCCAGCCACGGCGAGGGTGCCGTAGACGATCGGCGCCAGCCGGCGAAGGTCGGCGTCGGCCTGGAGGGTGAGCTGCGACCCCATCTCGGGCGTCCACACCGCCCGTCCCCCGGCCGTCGTCGGGGCGTTCGACCGGATCTTGCCGGGCAGGTCTGCGGCGACCTCCACTCGTAGGGCCGAAGTGAGGGCGTCGAGCCCTGGGTCGCCGCCCAGGCGCTCGAGGAGGTCGGGGTCGACCAGGCCGGCCAGGCCGCGGGTCAGGTCGACGGTCCCGGTGAAGCCGGTGCGGATCCGCAGCAGCGACCCGGCGCGGGTCAGGCGGAAGTCACGGAACGGCCCGTCCGGGCCGCTCAGCTGGGCCATGGCTCGTTCCGCCTCCGGCGGGTCGGCGAACGACTTCGACGCCCGTACCCACGTGAGCCCGTCGTCCTCGGGCTTCGGCCCTTCGACCTCCCAGCCGGCCTGGCGCAGGTCGTCGACCCGGAGCACGGCGGCCAGGTCGCCCACCTCACGCAGGGCGGCGGCGTCGAGACCCAGACCGGCCCCGACCGTGCCGCTGCCGTCGGGACGGACGTCGACGCCCGCAGCGAGGGTGGCCTGACAGCCGGTGCCGGCCACCAGGAGGACGACCGCGGCCCAGCCGGCGAGGCGGAGGCCGGAGCGCATCGCCGGGACGGTAGTTGCTCCGCGACATGCTCGCCGCCGGGGCGTGAGGCCCCGGCGGCGGAGTGCTACTCGGTCGGAGGACCGGCCTCGGCCATCTCCACCGGCGGCGGCTCGATGCCCTCGATGGACCGGAAGACGATCTTGCCGTCCTCGGTGTCGACCACGATCGTCTCGCCGGCGCGGAACTCCTTCCACAGGATCCGCTCCGACAGGGCGTCCTCGATCTCCCGCTGGATGGCCCGACGCAGGGGCCGGGCGCCCAGGGTGGGGTCGTAGCCCTTCTCGGCCAACAGGTGCTTGGCCGCCAGGGTGAGCTCGATGGCGATGCCCTGGCTCTCGAGCTGACCCTTGAGCCGTCGCATCATCAGGTCGACGATCTGGGTGACCTCGTCGCGGGTGAGCTCGTGGAAGACGATGGTGTCGTCGATCCGGTTCAGGAACTCCGGCCGGAAGTGCTGCTTGAGCGCCTCCCCGACCTTCTCCTTCATCTTCTCGTACGTCACCGCCTCGCTCGACTTCTGGAACCCGATGGCCGCCTTGCGCAGGTCGGCCGTACCGAGGTTGGACGTCATGATGATGACGGTGTTCTTGAAGTCGACGGTCCGGCCCTGGGCGTCGGTGAGGCGCCCGTCCTCCAGGATCTGCAGGAGGGCGTTGAACACGTCGGGGTGGGCCTTCTCGATCTCATCGAAGAGCACGACGGAGAACGGCTTGCGGCGGACGGCCTCGGTGAGCTGACCGCCCTCCTCGTAGCCGACGTAGCCGGGGGGCGACCCGACCAGGCGGCTGACGGTGTGCTTCTCCATGTACTCGGACATGTCGAGCTGGATCAGGTGGCTCTCGTCACCGAACAGGAACTCGGCCAGGGTCTTGGCCAGCTCGGTCTTGCCCACGCCCGAGGGGCCCAGGAAGATGAACGAGCCGCTGGGGCGCTTGGGGTCCTTGAGGCCGGCCCGGGTGCGGCGGATGGCCTGGGAGACGGCCTTGATGGCGTCCTCCTGGCTGATCACCCGCTTGTGCAGCTCCTCCTCCATGCGGAGCAGCTTGGCCGTCTCCTCCTCGGTGAGCTTGTAGACGGGGATGCCGGTCCACAGGGCCAGGACCTCGGCGATGGCCTCCTCGTCGACCTCGTCGAACAGGTCGATGCCCTCGGCCTTCCACTCCGTCTCCTTGGCCATCTTGCGGTCGAGGAGGGTCTTCTCCTGGTCGCGGAGCTTGGCCGCCTGCTCGAACTTCTGGTTCTCGATCGCCGCTTCCTTCTCCTTGCGGACGGTGGCGATCTGGTCCTCGAGCTCCTTGTAGTCGGGTGGAGTCTTCATCCGCTGCATGACCATGCGGCTGCCGGCCTCGTCGATGAGGTCGATGGCCTTGTCGGGCAGGTGGCGGTCGGAGATGTAGCGGTCGGACAGGTTGGCCGCGGCCACGATGGCCTGGTCGGTGATGGTGACCCGGTGGTGGGCCTCGTAGCGGTCGCGGATGCCCCGGAGGATCTCGATGGTGTGGGCCACGGTGGGCTCGTCGACCTTGATGGGCTGGAAGCGGCGCTCGAGGGCGGCGTCCTTCTCCAGGTGCTTGCGGTACTCGTCGAGGGTGGTGGCCCCGATGGTCTGCAGCTCGCCCCGGGCCAGCATGGGCTTGAGGATGGAGGCGGCGTCGATGGCGCCCTCGGCCGCACCGGCGCCGACCAGGGTGTGCAGCTCGTCGATGAACAGGATGATGTCGCCCCGGGTGCGGATCTCCTTGAGGACCTTCTTGAGGCGCTCCTCGAAGTCGCCGCGGTAGCGGGACCCGGCGACCAGGGCACCCAGGTCGAGGGTGTAGAGCTGCTTGCCCTTGAGGGTGTCGGGCACGACGTTGGCCACGATCCGCTGGGAGAGGCCCTCCACGATGGCCGTCTTGCCCACGCCCGGCTCGCCGATGAGGACCGGGTTGTTCTTGGTGCGGCGGGAGAGGACCTGCATGACCCGCTCGATCTCGCGCTCCCGCCCGATGACGGGGTCGAGCTTCTTCTCCCGGGCCAGCTGGGTGAGGTTGCGGCCGAACTGGTCGAGAACGAGCGACCCGGTGGGGGTCGCCTCGCCGCTGGGGCCGCCGGCGGGGGTCCCCTCCTTGCCGGCGTAGCCGGACAGCAGTTGGATGACCTGCTGGCGCACCCGGCTGAGGTCGGCGCCCAGCTTCACCAGGACCTGGGCGGCCACGCCCTCGCCCTCGCGGATGAGGCCGAGGAGGATGTGCTCGGTGCCGATGTAGTTGTGGCCCAGCTGGAGGGCCTCCCGCAGCGAGAGCTCGAGCACCTTCTTGGCACGTGGCGTGAACGGGATGTGCCCGCTGGGCGAGGAGCCGCCCTGGCCGATGATCTCCTCGACCTGGGTCCGCACCGCCTCCAGGGAGATGCCGAGCTGCTCGAGGGCCTTGGCCGCGACGCCCTCACCCTCGTGGATGAGGCCGAGGAGGATGTGCTCCGTGCCGATGTAGTTGTGGTTGAGGAGGCGTGCCTCCTCCTGGGCCAGCACGACGACCCTTCGCGCTCGGTCGGTGAATCGTTCGAACAAAATGAACCCCCTCCCGGGGATGGCGGGCTCTTGACCGCAAGTCTAGCGACGCCCGTTCTCCTACGAACACCGACCCTCGGAGATTCGTTCCTGGGACCGGTCGCCAGTTCCATACCCGCTACGGGGGTGACGTAGCGTTGCACGTGGCCAGCCTCGCCCCCCTCCTCGCCCTGCCCCATCTGGAGGGCGACCTGGCCCGGGTCGAGGAGGCCATGCTCCGGACGGTCCGGACGGGCGACCCGTTCCTGACCGAGGTGGCCAGCCACCTCATCACCGCCGGCGGCAAGCGCCTGCGCCCGGCCCTG
>JALYGL010000043.1 GCA_030777125.1 Actinomycetota bacterium | reverse complement strand
GGTCGATCTCGTCGTCGTAGACGCTGCCCAGGTCCTTGATGAAGGACAGGGTGCGGGCCGCCTCCTCCTCGTCGATCTTGCTCATGGCGAAGCCGACGTGGATCAGGACCCAGTCGCCGACGTGGATCCCGCCGGGATCGCCCATGACCAGCCCGATGTTGATCTCGCGGCGGACGCCGTCCACGTCGACCACCGCCCGGTGCTCGGCCAGGTCGACGATCTCAACCAGCTGGCCGGGAATGCCTAGACACATGTGGGACCTCCAAGTCGCTGTAGGAATTCTCGCACCGAATCGGCCTTAGCGGGACGCCGATGAAATCTGGTCGGGCAGGGCGTCGTAGCGGTCGAGCAGGCCGACGAGGATCCGGCGGACGTCGCGCAGCGACTGCACCGACTCGTTCAGGGCGCCCCGGCCACGGTCGGTGAGGACGTAGGTACGCCGGGCGGGGCCGGCCTGGGACGGCTCCCACCAGGAGCTCACCAGGTCCTCCTTCTCCATGGCCCGGAGATACCGGTAGAGACCGCCGGGCTCGGCTCCCTTGATCCCCAGACGCCGGACCTGCTCGAGGAGCTCGTACCCGTGGGACGGGCCCTCGGCCAGGAGTAGCAGCAGGCACGGCTTGAGGTAATGACGGGGAAGGGCCGCTCCGCCGTTGCTCTCACGGCTGATGTCGGTCATTCGCTTCTCCTGTTCGGGGATCGTTGTGAGGCACACGCCTCGGCTTCTGCCGGGGACATCTGGCACCAGCACTCGTCGCTGCACTCGCCGTGGGTCGGGCGGACCAGGTCGCTGAAGGCGGTGGCGAACTCCTCCTCGCCCGTGCGCAGGCCCCGGTCCGACAGGGCGTACCAGTCACCCTCCCGGAGCAGGTACCCGTCGTCGACCAGCCGCTCGAGGTACCTGAGGCCGTCGGCCGCGTCGACGCCGAGGAACCGCTCGATGGTGGGCGCGTCGACGAAATCGCCGTACCCCTCACCTCGCAACCAATAGACGACACGCAGGACCTCGCTTCTCCAGAAGAGGGCCTGGAGCGCCTCCGATTTCGGCGGAAGGGAACTCATGGTGCGGGCCGCCCAGGAGTAGGGGAAAACGGGATAGATACAGGATACATCTACAAGGTCGACGGCCGGGGGGCTTCTGCGGCGACGGCCCGCTTCTGGGAGAATCGCCACTCTCCCTCGGGAGACAACCATATGCGCGCTCCCCCGTATCTCCGTGCTCTGCGACCGATCGTGGCAGACGTCGTGGCCCCGAACGCGGTCGAGGTCGACCGCGACGGCCTGTTCCCGCGGGCCTCCGTCGATGCCCTCGGCCGGGCCGGCCTGCTCGGGCTCATCAGCGCGGACGACGTCGGAGGCGGGGGGCAGGGCCACCGGGCGGCGAGCCTGGTGGTCGAGGAGCTGGCCCGTCACTGTGGGTCGACGGCCATGGTCCTGACGATGCACTACTGCGCCACCGCCGTTCTGGAGGCGCACGGGCCCGAGCCGGTGCGGCGTCAGATCGCCTCCGGTTCGTACCTCGCCGCCCTGGCCTTCTCCGAGTTCGGTTCCGGCAGCCAGTTCTGGATGCCGGTGAGCACGGCGGTGGCACAAGACGGCGGCGTCCGTCTCGACGCCCGCAAGAGCTGGGTGACGTCCGCAGGCGAGGCCGACGGCTACGTCTGGACCAGCCGCCCGGTCGAGGCGGACGGGCCCAGCACCATGTGGCTCGTGCCCGCGGGCGTCCCCGGTCTCGAGGTGGGGGCGCCGTTCGACGGCCTGGGCTTGCGTGGGAACGCGTCCAGCCCCATGACCGCCTCCGGCGTGGAGGTGCCCATCGACGCCGCCCTGGGACCCGACGGCGGGGGCTTCGACGTCATGCTCGGCACGCTGCTGCCGTACTTCCAGGTGCTGAGCGCGGCGTTCTCGACCGGGACGATGGACGCGGCCACCGCCAAGGCCGCGGCCCACGCCGCCGTGCGCACGGAGCACGTCGATCAGTCGCTGGCCGACAACCCGGTCGTGCGGGCGAAGGTGGCCCGGATGCGGGTGAAGACCGACATGGCGCGCGCTCTGCTCCTCGACGCGCTGGACGCGCTGGAAGGGAACCGGCCGGACTCGCTCCTGAAGCTCCTCGAGGTGAAGGCGGCCGCCGGGGACACCGCCATCGAGGTCACCGACCTGGCCATGCGGGTGTGCGGGGGCGCCGCCTTCCGCAAGGAGGTCGGCGTGGAGCGCCACTTCCGTGACGCCAGGGCGTCCACGGTGATGGCCCCCACCACCGACACCCTCCACGACTTCGTCGGCCGTATCCTGTGCGGCCTGCCCCTCTTCTAGGGCCGGTCAGGCCTTCAGGGCCTCCAGGCGGTCGGCCACCTTGGAGACGGCGGCGACGACCGGACCGCTGGGGTCGTAGTCGAGGAGGGGGACGCCGTCGCGGTCGGCGTCGAGGACCTCGGTGGCGAACGGCAGCTCGCCGTCGAGGTTGAGGTCGTGGCGCCGGCAGAACTCGGCGATGGCCTGGGCGTCGTCGGGGGACCGCAGCTTGTTGGCGATGACGCCGACACGGCCGATGGGCAGCTCGGCGGCCAGGGCGGCCATGCGCCGGGCCGTCTCGTAGGACCGGTAGTACGGCTCCACGACCAGGAGCAGGGCGTCGACGTGGCGGGTGGTGCCCCGGCTGAGGTGCTCCGGGGACGCCTCCAGGTCGAGGATGGCGACCAGGTTGTCGGTGGCGCTCACGTCGGCCAGCATCCCGCTCACCGTCGCGTGGGCCGAGCACAGGCACCCCTCGTCGGCGTGGGCGGGCATGGCCATGAGAACCACCTGCACGCCGTCGGGCCCGGTGGTGCCGAACCGCTGCATCACGTTCGGCACGGAGTCGTTGAGGGCGGTGGCGCCGGTGAGCCTGCGGGAGACCAGCCCGGTGGGCAGCGGCTCCAGGGCGGCGGCGCGCTCGCGGTCGACGCCCAGGGCGACGGCCACGTTCGGGTTGCTGTCGCCGTCGATCACCATCACCTCGTGCCCCCGGCGGGCCATGAGCCGGGCCAGCGTGGACGACAGCGTGGTCTTGCCTGCGCCCCCCTTGCCGGCGACCGCGACCCTGAGCGCGCCGTGTCTCCCGCTCAGAGGGCCGCTCGGGCCCTGGCCCGTCAAGACAGCGTCCCGCTGGGCTCGACCGGCGCCGGTGCGGCCTCGACGATGCGGTCGTAGCGGTCGAGGTAGGAGGAGAGGTAGCGGCGGCCTTCCCGGAGGGCACCGGCCCAGGCGTGCAGCCACTCGACGCCCTCGTCGGTGAGGCGGTAGCTGCGGCGGGCGGGGCCGGCGGTGGAGTGCTCCCACCACGAGGCGACCAGGCCGTCCTGCTCCATGACCCGCAGGGACCGGTAGAGGCCTCCGGGGTCCACCGTGCGCAGCCCGAGCTCGGCGATCTGCTCGAGCAGGTCGTAGCCGTGGGCCGGCGTCTCGGCGATCAGGAGGAGGAGGCTGGCCCGAAGGTAGTTGCGGGGAAGGCCGCCCTGGGGCTCCTCGATGACCCGACCCTTCACCGCCGGCCCTCGCTGGCCAGCTGGAACGCCGGGCAGCCTTCGGAGCAGTCGGTGTCCTCGCCCTCGGGCGGGAAGCATGTGGGGCAGTCGGGGCCGCACTCGCCGTGGGCCGACTTGGTCAGGTCCTCGAACGAGGTGGCGAACTCGAGCCCGCCTTCCTGGCTGCCCAGCTCCGACAGCGCGTAGCGCTCGCCCACGGCCACGAGCAGACCCTCCTCGACCAGCTGGTCGAGGTACTGGACGCCGGTGGCGGCGTCGACGCCGAGGAAGCGCTCGACCTGGGCCACGTCGACCTCCTCGCCGAAGCCCTCACCCCGCAGCCAGTACATGACCTGGAGGATCTCGCTCCGCCAGTACATCGACTTCAGCGCACCGCAGGGCGGTGCTTCAAGCATCTCGGACATCTCGGCCTCCAGAGCCTGCTGGCTACGAATCTTCGCCTGTGGTGTTCGCCTGGATGAATTCTCTTCCGTGGCCCGGGCCCGGACAACAGATCTCTGCCGGGAGATCTGTCCTGACTGCCGGCCCAGATAGGTGTAGTGTACATCTACCAAAAGGCGAACAGGGGGGCCTTAGATGCCGACTGCGGGCAGCGGGAAGAGCCGGGCGACGAGCCGTCGTGGGACGGGCACGTCCAAAGAGGTCGTGAGCGGGGGCGGCGGCGGTCCCACCATGACCGGCGCCGGGGTCATGCCCGGTGGCGCCCAGATGGAGGACTGGCGGGAGAACCCCCTCGACCCCATGGCCCCCATCGGCGTGC
>JALYGL010000042.1 GCA_030777125.1 Actinomycetota bacterium | reverse complement strand
CGGGCGGGGGCATTCAACCGCCGCCATGCCTTTGCTAATGTCGAGCCGTCGCGCGGACGTGGCTCAGTGGTAGAGCATCACCTTGCCAAGGTGAGGGTCGCGGGTTCGAATCCCGTCGTCCGCTCCAGTGTTCCGCCGGTCGAGATGAGCAGGCTGCAACGCGACGTGCTCCGGCTGTGCGCCATCCCCCGCTCGACCGGCGACATCGCCTTCCTCTACGGGGAGGCGGGTGGTGACCCGGCCGAGGTCGGTGCCTGTCTCGCCAATTCGAACGCCTCGGCTGCGTGAGCCGCTCGACGGCGAGCCTCTGGTCGCAGACGGCGGCCGGCTCGCAGTCCCTGCGGCGCGCCGACGAGTGGGAGGTCCTCGTCGACGACGTCCGCCACATGCCCGGTTGCCCGCGCCCTGTGATCGCGGGGACGCTTTCGGAGCGGCTCGGTGCGTTATCGCTTCGGTCCAGATGAAGATCGTGTGTGGCTGGTCGAGCTCGACAAGATCGGAGCTCCTGTCGTTGCTGCCTTCGAGGCAGCAACAGGTCCGAGGCCCTGCCCTTGTTCGCGGACCCTATGCCGGAGGACCGCTCAGTTCAGCCTCCACGGTTGATCGCGTAGAGCCCCGAATCGCCTGTCTCGTGGAGGAACGGTGGACGAACTGGATGGCCCCGAGCCGTCGCCCACGCCGGAGGCCAAGCGTTGCGCCTTCCCGTGGCGGACGTCGCCCACCGCGAACACCCGCGGAGGCTGGTCTCGAGCAGCAAAACCCGGCGACGCCCCGCCACCGCACCCACGGCTGCGATGAAGCCAGGCCGCCCACGGCGGTCGACCTACCCGGCCCCGGACTGATACCCGGGGCCGGTGGGTAGGTCGCACGCCGTGCCCGGAGTAGCCGCCGCCGTCGCCCCGAAGGTCGTGGTCGTCACCGGCGCGTCGGCGGGCGTGGGCCGGGCGTGCGTCAGGGCGTTCGCCCACAAGGGCTACCACGTGGGCCTGCTGGCCCGCGGTCGCGACGGGCTCGACGCCGCGGCCAAGGAGGTGGCCGACTCCGGTGGCCAGGTTGCGGTGGTGCCCACCGACGTGGCCGACGCCGCCGCCGTGGAGGCGGCCGCGGCCCGGGTGGAGGACGAGCTCGGCCCCATCGACGTCTGGGTGAACAACGCCATGACCTCGGTGTTCGCGCCGTTCGCCCAGATCGCCGACGACGAGTTTCGCCGGGTGACGGAGGTCACCTACCTGGGCTACGTCCACGGGACCCGAGCGGCGCTTCGGCGGATGGTGCCCCGGGACAGCGGCGTGGTCGTGCAGGTCGGCTCGGCCCTGGCCTATCGCGGGATCCCTCTGCAGTCGGCCTACTGCGGCGCCAAGCACGCCGTCCAGGGGTTCACCGAGTCGGTCCGCTGCGAGCTGTTGCACGACAGGAGCGGGGTGGCCGTCACCATGGTCCAGATGCCGGCGCTGGACACGCCGCAGTTCGACTGGGTCCTGTCCCGGCTGCCGAACCGGGCCCAGCCCGTGCCGCCGATCTACCGCCCGGAGGTGGCGGCTCGGGCCGTGCTCCACGCCGCCGAGCACCCCGGTCGCCGGGAGTGGTGGGTCGGAGCCAGCACCGCGGCGACGCTCCTGGGCGACAAGCTCTTCCCCGGTCTGCTCGACCGGTACCTGGGCCGCACAGGGGTCGACGGTCAGCAGACGGACGAGCCCGCCGACCCCGACCGGCCCTCGAACCTCTGGGACCCGGTGGAGGGCGACCGGGGTGCCCACGGAGCCTTCGGCGATCGGGCTCGGGGGCGCAGCGCCCAGGCGTGGGTCAGCCGGCACCGGCGTCCGGTCGTGGGCGCCACGGCCGCGGCAGCGGCGGCCACGTGGCGGCTCAGATCGGGAAGGGGCTAGCCGAAGGCCCGCACCGCGGCCTCGACCCGGTGGTTCTCCACGCCCAGGCGCTGGGACTCGGCGCGGCTCACGAGGTCGTCGAGGTCGAGGGCGGCCACGTCGGGATGGGCGCCGGTGACGCCGCGGAGGGCGCTCCACAGGGCCAGTTTGCCGTCGATGCCCATGGCCAGCATCTCCAGCTCGAGGAGCCGGCTCAGGTCGGGGCTCCGGGTGATCTTGGGGTCGAGCCCCACCCGGGTCAGCTTCTCGACCACCCAGGCGCCGGCCTGCTTGACCGGGTTCTTGGACTCGCCGATGCGCTCGATGAGCTGCTCGAGCACCTGCTTGTCGGCGTCGATCTCCGGCTCCAGCTCGGCCAGGAAGGCGGCCAGCGGGGACCCCTCCTCGCTCGAGCGGAGCTTCTCGATCAGGTCCAGGGCGGCGACCGACCCGGCCAGGTGGTCGCTCAGGTAGGCGCCCAGCAGGTCCTCGGCTGTGGCCACGGGCTCGACCCTAGACCCGGCCGCAGAGCTTCGCGGTGGTCCACTGGCTCCATCCGCTGCGGGCCAGCAGCTCGCGGGCGGCCTTGTCCTGCACCGCAGGTGGGTGGTCGCTGGCCGTGCCTTCGTAGCCGAGGGACTGCCAGGTGCTGTCGAGGAACTGGTAGGCGCCGCCACCGGGGGACTTGTAGTTGTTGCCCGACTCCAGCTGGCGGATGCAGGCGAACGTCTCGTCGATGGAGGCGCTGCTGCCCGCGGCCGGGGCGGCGGGGTTCGGGGCGGGGGTGGCGACCGGTCCGGCGCTCCTCGGCGCCGGTGCGGGCCCGGCAGCCGGGCGTCGGGCCGTGGCCAGGCGGCCGCTCTCGGCGTCGCGGCGGGCCTGTTCGGCGGCGACCATGCTGGCCACCTCGCCGTTGAGTCGGCCCAGGAGAGCCCGCTGGGAGGCGACGGCCGACTCCAGGGCGTCGCGGTCCTCGGCGATGGCCTCTGCGGTGGCCCCGGCCTTGCGGCGGGCCTCGGCCAGGCGGCTGCGCTGGAGCCGGAGGTCCTCGCCCGCGGCCCGGAGCCGGCCGATGGCCTGACTGTCCTCGCCGGTGACGATGCGCAGGTAGGTCCGCCGCACGGTCACGTCGTCGCCGTCGGAGCCGACCATGTTGGCCAGGAAGGACACCGAGCCCCCGGACACGTACGACTGCTGGGCGTGGACCACCAGCAGGCGACGGGCGTCGTCGTGGCGCCGGCCGGTGACGGCCAGGTCGAGCTCGGCCCGGGCCAGCGCGGCCTCGGCCTGGGCCAGCTGGCCCTGGGCCGCCCGGTGCTGCTTGTCGAGGGCGACGATTCGGCCCGCCTGGGCCTGCAGCTTCTCGGCCACGGCGGCCGCCTCCGCCCGCTTCTCGTCGACCTGGCCTGCCTCCGCCGGGACCGCGGCGAGCGCCAGTGCAGCCAGCACTGCCATGGTCACGGCGCCGAGTCGCTTGCGGGGGGCTGCGGTCATCTGCCTCCGGGAGTCGGGCGACCCGCGGTGCGACAGGCGCAGCGGTCACCACAGGACGCCGGAGACCCTAGCCAGTCAGGATCGGCGAATCCAGCTATGGAGCCGGAGTGAGGTCGATCACCCGGGTGGTGTGGAGCGCCTCCAGCAGCCGGCGGTCGTGGGTGACGACGAGCAGGGTCCCGTCGTAGCGGTCGAGGGCCTGCTCCAGCTGTTCGATGGCGAGCAGGTCGAGGTGGTTGGTCGGTTCGTCCAGGACGAGGCAGTTGGCGCCGATGGCCATGAGCAGGGCCAGGGTGGCCCGGGTGCGCTCGCCCGGGGACAGGGTGGCCGCGGATCTGCCCACGTGCTCCGCGCTCAGGCCGAACTTGGCCAACAGGGACCGGCTGTCCCTCGACAGCAGCCCCGAGGCGGACTCGAAGGCGGCCAGCAGGGGCCGGTCGACCGAGAACCTCCGGCGGCCCTGGTCGAGCTCGCCCACCACCACACCGGGGCCCATCCACCGCTCGCCTGCCCGCAGGGGGAGCTGGCCCATCAGGGCCCGGAGGAGCGTGGTCTTGCCCGATCCGTTCGGGCCGGTGACGGCCACCCGCTCGCCCCAGGCGATCTCCAGGTCGACGGGGCCCAGGCGGAACGAGCCCCGCTGCACCACGGCCCGGTGCAACCGCGCGACCACCTCGCCGCTACGGGTGGCCGGGGTCAGCTCCAGGTGCAGATCCCACCCCTCCCAGGGCTTGTCGACCGCCTCCAACCGGTCCAGCGCCTTCTCGGTGATGCGCACCTTGGCCGCCTGCTTCTCGGTGCGGTTGACGCGGAAGCTGCGCTGGACCTTGTCGTTGTCGGGAGGGGTCCTCCGGGCCCGCGACGCCCCGGAGTACGCCCACTGCCGCTGGGTCCGGGCCCGGTCCAGCAGCTCCTCGTGGCGGCCGCGGTACTCGGCGTGCTCCTCCTCGGCGTGGCGGCGGGCCGTGGCCCTGGCCTGCAGGTACTCCAGCCAGCCGCCGCCGAACTCGGTGGCCCGACGGCTGTGCTCGTCCAGCTCGACCACCCGGTCGACGGTGGCCTCCAGGAAGGCCCGGTCGTGGGAGACGACGACCAGGCCGCCGTCCAGGTCGGCGAGGAAGCGTTCGAGGCGGTCCAGGCCGGCGAAGTCGAGGTCGTTCGTGGGTTCGTCCAGCAGGAGGACGTCGAAGCGCGACAGCAGGATGGCGGCCAGGGCGGCGCGCGCCGTTTGCCCCCCGGAGAGGTCTCCCAGGGCGACGTCCATCCGGTCGGCGGGCAGGCCGACGTCGGCGCACACCGCCGCGGCCCGGGCCTCCAGGTCGGGCCCGCCCAGGGCCAGGTAGCGGTCGAGGGCCTCCGCGTAACGGTCGTCGGCCCCAGGGGCCCCGCCGGCCAGCGCCGTGCCGGCCGCCTCCAGCTCGGCCTCGGCCGCGGCCACCCCTGTCCGCCGGGCCAGATAGGCGGCCAGGCTCTCGCCCGGGCGGGCGACCGTCTCCTGGGGCAGGTACCCCACGGTCATGGTCGGTGGCGCCAGCGTGACCCGGCCGGAGTCGGGGGGCTCGAGCCCGGCCAGGATCCGCAGGAGGGTGGTCTTCCCGACCCCGTTGGGGCCGACCACGCCGACCCGCGCCCCGGGCCCCACCGTCAGGCTGACGCCGTCGAGGACCACGAAGGCTCCATACGCCCTGGTCAGCCCGGTGGCGGTGAGCGAGGCGCCGGAGCGCAAGGGTCAGTGGCCCCCGCCGAAGGCGAGGGCCGCGATCAGATCCATTCGGACGAGCTCCCCCAGGGGGCGCTCGATGTGGAAGGAGTACGAGTCCTGGCCGGCGGTGTCGACCGCCACCTCGGTCACCACCGGCGAGCACCGGGGGTCGGTGCCCGGCTTCTCGCCGATGCGCACGGTGGCCTCGGGCTCCAGCGCCAGCTCCTCGCGGACCCAGGTCTCCAGCTCGGACGCGGTGGTGCCCATGGCGCCCAGGCTACCGGCGCCCGTCCACCGTCGAGCTCCCGTCTCGACGTGGGAAGCTGGCCGGTGTGGGTACACGGCCACCATGAGCACCCAGCCCCGTGAGGTCGTCGACGACTGCATCGACGCCCTGGAGACGGCCTCGCGGAGCACGTGGCTCGAGCGGATGGCCCGGTGGGGGCTGGTCGTGCGAGGCCTGCTCTACTTCCTCGTCGCCTTCCTGGCCGTCCGGGTGGCCCGCGGCAACTGGGGGGCCCGGGCCGACAAGGAGGGCGCGCTGCAGACCGTCCTACGCCAGCCCCTCGGCCGGGTCCTTCTCGTCGGCTTCGCCCTCGGCTTCGCCGGTTACGCCCTGTGGCGGTTCGTCGAGGCGGCCGTGGGGCCTGCGGACGCCGAGGACTCGACCAAGAACCGGTTCAAGCGTGTCGGGTACTTCGCTCGGGGCGTGCTCTACAGCGCCCTGTTCGTCAGCGCCGTCAAGCTGCTGGTGTGGTCCACCGGGGCCCCCCCGCCCGAGCAGGCCACCTGGACGGCCCGGGTCCAGCAGTGGCCGGGGGGCACGTGGATGATCGGCCTGACCGGAGCGGTCGTCGTCGGCGCGGGGGTGTACATCGGGTGGCGGGGGCTGTCGGGCCGGTTCCGGAAGCGGCTCAAGTCCATCGAGATGGGGCCGACATCCAGATGGTGGGTCACCGGCGCCGCGGTCGTGGGCATGGCCGCCCGGATGGCCGTGACCGTGCTGATCGGCGTGTTCCTCATGGCCGCCGCCACCCGCCACGACCCCAGCGAGGCGGTGGGCATCGACGGGGCCCTCAAGCGCCTGGCCGCCCACTCCTACGGCCCCGCCCTGCTCACCGCGCTGGCCCTGGGGCTGGCCGCCTACGGCCTGTACTCGCTCGCCGAGGCCCGCTACCGGCGCGTCTGCGACGGTTGAGCGTCGCTCGGGCCCGGGCCCGTCTCGACCGGCTCGACCGGCTCGACCGGAAGATTTACCGCCGGTTGCCCCGCCGGTCGATGCGCCTGAACGCCGCCCTGCTGGCCCTCGGCCGGGTCGCCGACCGGTGGTTGCTCTGGGTGGGCGTGGCCGGCGCCCTCGCCCTGGGCGACGGCCGGTTCGGGCGCCGCGCCGCGCTGCGGGGGCTGCTCTCGGCGGCGGTGGCATCCGTCGTGGCCAAGGGGCCGGCCGGGCTGCTCACCGGCCGCAGGCGGTCGGGCCGGGCCGGGTTGGCCCGCCGCCTTCCCGGCCTCTCCGTCACCTCGACCACGTCGTCGCCGTCCCGCCACTCGGCCACCGCCTTCGCCTTCGCCACCGGAGCCGCCCAGGAGCTCCCCGGCCTGGCCGTCCCCGTGACCGCCCTGGCCGGCGTGGTCGCCTACTCGCGGGTGCACGCCGGCGCCCACTACCCGTCCGACGCGGTGGTCGGTGCGGCTCTCGGGGTGGGCGCCGGCCTGGTGACACGCCGGTTCTGGCCGGTCGCGCCCCACGATCCGGTCGAGACGGGCCCCGACCTGACGCCGGCCAGCGTCGACCCCTCCCCCGAGGGGCGGGGACTGGTGGTCGTGGTGAACCCATCGGCCGGGTCCGGCCCTGCACCCACCGACGAGCTCCGGAAGGCCCTCCCGGAGGCCGAGATCGTCGAGGTGGACGACGGTTCACAGCTGGAGGACGCGTTGCGGGAGGCGGCCCCCCGGGCGTGCGCCTTGGGTGTCTCGGGTGGCGACGGGTCGGTGAACGTGGCCGCGTCGGTGGCCGCCGAGCACGGCCGGCCGTTGATGGTCGTGCCCGGCGGAACGCTGAACCACTTCGCCCTGGCCCTCGGCCTCTCGTCCGTGGCCGATGCCGCCGGCGCCGTGCGCGACGGCTGGGCCGTGGCCGTCGACCGGGGCCTGATCGCCGGGCACACGTTCGTCAACACGGCCAGCATCGGGAGCTACGTCGACCTGGTCGACGCCCGTGAACGGCTGGAGGAGAGCATCGGCAAGTGGCCGGCGGTGGTGGTGGCCCTGTACAAGGTCCTCCGCCACGCCGCCCCGGTCCACATCGAGATCGACGGCGAGGCCCGGGCGGTGTGGATGGTGTTCGTCGGCAACTGCCGGTACCACCCGGGCGGGTTCACGCCGAGCTGGCGGGAACGGCTCGACGACGGCCAGCTCGACATCCGTATCGTCGACGGCAACCGGCCCTGGTCGCGCGTCAGGCTGATCGCGTCCGTCCTCACCGGCCGGCTGGCTCGGTGCCGGGCGTACCAGCAGCGCTTCGAGCGGCGGATCACCATCCGGTCGCAGGAGGGAACGTTGCGGCTGGCCCGGGACGGCGAGACGTTCGACGGGCCCGAGGAGTTCACCATCGAGAAGGCGCCCGAGCCGCTGATGGTCTACGTCCCCCGGCCATGACCCTGCGCGACGCCTGCCTCCGCCGCCTGGACCCCGAGGAGCGGTACGGGCTGCGCCTGTCGCTGCTGGCCGTCGCCTTTCTGCTGCTCGCCGTCCCGTTCGGTTGGCTCCTCAGCCAGGTGGAGGGGGAAGGGACCCTGGTCCGCCTGGACACGTCGGCGGCCCGTCATCTCCACGACTGGGCCCGGGAGTCCCCGGCCATGGTGTCGTTCCTGCGGGTCGTCACCTTCCTGGGCTCGCCGCTGTGGTTGTACGCGGTCGTGATCCCGGCCGCCCTGTTCGTCTGGCGCCGCCACCACGTCCGCCTGGCTGTCTTCCTCGCCGTCACCGTGGCCGGCGGCGGGGTCCTCAACAGCGTGGTCAAGGTGGTGGTCGACAGGCCCCGGCCGGCCCTCGTCGACCCGGTGGCCGTGGCCGACGGGCGCAGCTTCCCGTCCGGCCACGCCATGTCGTCGACCGTCGCCTACGGGGCCCTGCTGCTGGTGTTCCTCCCCGTGGTCGCCCGCCGGGTCCGCCCCCTGGTCGTCGCCGCCGGCGTGGTCCTCGTGGCCGGGATCGGGTTCACGCGGCTGGCTCTGGGCGTGCACTACATCAGCGACGTGGTCGGCGGCGTCGTGCTCGGGCTGGCCTGGCTGGCGGCGTCGACCGCCGCGTTCAGCACCTGGCGGGTGGAGCGCGGCCGGCCCCAGGTCGAACCCATGGAGGGGCTCGAGCCCGAGGCCGCGGCCGACCTCCGTTGAAAGCCCGGCTGGCGCCGTGAGGGTCCTCGTGACCGGGGGCGCCGGGTTCGTCGGGTCCCACGTGGTCGACGCCCTGGTGGCCCGCGGCGACGACGTGGTGGTGGTGGACCGGGTCGAGCCACCGGCAGCCGTGGCCAACCGCGGGGCCCGGTACGTGTGCGGCGACGTGCGGGACGAGGCGGTGTGGGAGGAGGCCACGGCCGGCGTGGACGCGGTCTGCCACCAGGCCGCGCGCGTCGGGCTGGGGGTCGACTTCGCCGACGTCGGGGGCTACGTCGCCGACAACGACGGCGGCACCGCCGCCGGGCTGGCCGCCCTGCACGCCCGGGGGTTCACCGGCCCGCTGGTGCTGGCCAGCAGCATGGTGGTCTACGGCGAGGGGCGGTACCGGTGCGCCGAGCACGGCGTGGTTCGGCCCGCCCCCCGGGCGCCGGAGCGGTTGGACGCGGGCGCGTTCGAGCCGCCGTGCCCCCGCTGCGGGCGCGACCTCGGCACCGAGCCGGTGACCGAGGACGCCCCTGCCGACCCCCGCAACGTCTACGCCGCCACCAAGCTCCACCAGGAGCACCTGGTCGCCGCCTACGTGCGCGAGCACCCCGGCGCGACCGCCGTCGCCCTGCGCTACCACAACGTCTACGGGCCCCGGATGCCCCGCGACACGCCCTATGCGGGTGTGGCCAGCCTGTTCCGCAGCGCCCTGGCCCGGGGCGAGCCGCCCCTGGTCTTCGAGGACGGCCTCCAGACCCGCGACTTCGTGCACGTCACCGACGTGGCCCGGGCCAACGCCCTGGCCCTCGGTTCTGCGCCGGGCGGGTTCACCGCCTTCAACGTCTGCAGTGGGCGGCCGCGCACGGTGGGCGACCTGGCCGCCGCCCTGTGGGCCTCGCTCGGCAGCCGTCCCGACTGCCGGCCCGTCGTCACCGGCCGGTGGCGGGCGGGCGACGTGCGCCACGTGTTCGCCTCGCCCGACCGGGCCGCGGC
>JALYGL010000041.1 GCA_030777125.1 Actinomycetota bacterium | reverse complement strand
GGGTCGTAGTCGCGGACCACCGTCACTCCTGCCGGGATGCGGTGTCGCAGAACCGTCAACGTGCTCTCGAGCCCCTCGCTGACGACCGTTTGCTGCAGCGAGGCGCGATCGAGCTGCGAGTAGGACTTCACCGCGCCGACCAGGTCCGAGATGCGGTGGGTGGCCTCCTTGACCTCAGACAGCAGCGTGGTGGCGGTCAAGGAGCTCGCGAGCCAGCCAAGCCCCGGCTCGAGCGCGTCGCCCAGCAGGTCCGCTGCCCGCTCGCACCAGGCCACGTCCAGACCGGCGCTCGCGAGCGGCGGAGCGATCAACCAGTCTTCGGCCACGTCGTGATCAGCCAGCCAGTTCGACAGCGCATCCTCCCGGTCGGCCAGGACCATCGGGTCCACCGGCCCGGCCGGCCGACCCTGGGCGACTTCGCGGCGCAAACTGTCGAGCGCCAGGAGCTGCTCCGATGCGACCGACACCGCGGCTAACGCGCCGAGCCCGGAGAGGAGCCGGTCGCAGGCGTCGCCGAGGGCCTCGACCGCTCGGGTGGCCGCTGCCGCCGGGTTGTTCAGCTCGTGGGCCAGCCCGGCCGCCAAGGTCCCGAGGGCAACCAGGGCCTCCCTCTGCCGAGCTGCGGACTCGACGGTGCGAGCGGTGCGGAACACGCCCTCGATCAGGTGGGCCCCGAAGGGGTTCCACGCGCTCGTCCACTCCTTCAGGTCCGCTGACGCGACGCGGAAAGCCCTGCCGTGTGCCGAGGCGCGACCCGTCACCAGGTAGACCGCCTGCTCGTCCCAGGCGCGCAAGCCGCCCGCCCACTTGCCCGGCGCGTCCATCGCCCCCAGGAGGGTTTCCTCCTGCCCGACGGTCTTCATCAGGTCGACGCGGCCCTCGAGGAGCACCCACCAGGACTCCGCCGGCTTGTGCTGCGTCCACAGCTCGTCGCCCGGGGCGAACACGACCTCGGACCCCAGCGCGACCAGGTCGCCCAGCTGACCCTCGCTGACCTTGTCGAACAGGGCCAGCGAGCGGAGATCCTCGACCGTGATCACGTCGACGCCAGGTAGCGGTGCACCAGGTAGATCGCCATGGCGCCCTCGCCGACCGCGGACGCCACCCGCTTCATGGAGTCGAGCCGGACGTCCCCGGCCGCAAACACCCCGGGGACGCTCGTCTCGAGGGCGTAGGGCGCCCGTGCCAGCGGCCACGGCGTCGTCACCGACGACGCCAGCAGGTCCTGCCCGGTGACAATGAACCCCCTCGGGTCGCGCGCGACGTCGGCGCCGAGCCAGTCCGTCCGCGGTGAGGCGCCGATGTAGACGAACAGCCAGCTCGCCGGCACCTCCTGCGGCGGTGAGCCCTCCTCGGACAGCGAGATCGCAGCCAGGTGGCCCTCGCCGTGAGCTGCCACGACCGAGCTGCGGAGCCGGACCTCGATGTTGTCCGTGGCCCGTATCTGCGCGACGAGATACACCGACATGGTGTCCTCGAGTTGGGCACCGCGGACGACCATCACCACCCGCTTGGCGTAGCGGGCGAAGTTCAGCGCGGCCTGACCCGCGGAGTTGGCGCCGCCGACGATGTACACGTCGTCGCCCTCGCATTGGCTCGCCTCGGTTGGCGAGGAGCCGTAGAAGACGCCGCGGCCGACGAAGTCGGCCAGGCCAGGGCCCTCGAGCCGCCGGTAGGACACCCCGGTCGCGACGACCACGGCCCGCGCCTCGAGCTCACCCGAGTCGTCGAAGCGCACGGCTCGCACCGGACCTCGAGTCTCGAGCCCCACGACATCCCGGGCCAGCAGCATCTCCGCGCCGAAGCGCGTGGCCTGGGCGACGGCGCGGTGCGCGAGATCGGCCCCGGTGAGGCCCTTCGGGAAGCCCAGGTAGTTCTCGATCCTCGCGCTCTGCCCGGCCTGGCCGCCCGGTGCCTCCTTCTCCACAACGACGGTGCCCAGTCCCTCGGAGGCGGCGTACACCGCAGCAGCGAGTCCGGCGGGACCACCGCCGACGATGCACAGGTCGTAGAGCGGCTGCTCGGCCCGGGTGCGCAGCCCGAGGGCGCCAGCGAGGTC
>JALYGL010000040.1 GCA_030777125.1 Actinomycetota bacterium | reverse complement strand
GGCGCCGTACCCCGGCCACGGCGTCGGTGGTTCGCTCGCGGTCTGGGCCACGAAGGTGGTCGAGGAACCACCGCCGGAAGGCGGCGGTGTCCGGCGGCGTGGCCAGTGTCAGCAGATCGCCTGCCCGGCAGAACTCGTCCGCCTCGTCGAGCAGCCGGTTGAACTCGGCGGCTGCAGGCCCCACTTCGGCGGGCACCGTGTAGAGAAGGTCGATCCTCTCGTCGCCCCGTTCCAGGCCTTCTCGACGTCGTAGGCGTCGATGCGCTCGGCACCCGTCTGAGCGCCCGCCGCGTGCGCCCCCGTTGACCCCACACCAGCAGGGCGACGACGATCGCGACGGCTGGGCCCACCGGCGGGGCGTCACGTGAGCTGAGCGGCGAGCGCCTCATGCTCGGCGCGCAGACGGGAGAGCTCCTGGCGCAGGGTCTCCACCGTCTCCTCCAGCGCGGTCAGGCGGTCGGCCCGTGACGGGCCCTGCGCGTCCGCCGGTGTGGCACGCTCCCCGGCGGGCAGCTCGCCGCCGAGGAGCTGGGCCCAGCGGTTCTCCTTCTGACCGGGCTGGCGCTCGAGCAGGGCGACGAGGGGCTCGTCCCTCGTCGCCAACCGGCGGAGCCCGTCGTCGACCTCGGCCTGGTCCTCGAACCGGTGCAGCCGTTCGGTACGGGCCCGCAGCTCACTGCTGGTCTGCGGGCCGCGCAGCATGAGCACGGCGAGAAGGGCCATGTCGGGGGCATCGAGCCCGAGAGCCTCGTCCAGCACGTGTCGGAACTTCTCCGCCCGGTTGGAACGGCTGTACACGATCCGAACGAGGTTCTCGGCCCTCAGGTTCTGCAGCGCGTTCTCGACCGTCGCCTCGTCGAGGTGCACGACCGGGAAGCGGTTCGACGTCTGGTTGCAGGCCGACAGCAACCCGTTCATGGTGAGCGGGTAGTTGTCGGGCGTCGTGCGCTCCTTCTCCAGCATGCAGCCGAGGATGCGCACCTGGACCGGGCTGAGGGCCATGGCTGCAGAGTACGGACCCGCCGAGGCCGGGTGGGGAGCTGCGGCTCAGTCCTTCCGCAGCGCGTCGCGGGCCTTGTCGACCAGCGAGGCCGCGCCCCCGGCCACGGTGGCGCCCAGCCCGCCGTCGGGTGCGTTGGGGTGGGGACGGGTCGGTGCCGCCGCCCTCGCCTTTTCCGCCGCCTCCGCCATCTCGGTGAACTGCTGGGGCGACAGACGCCCGCGGAGCTCGGTCAGCTGGACCTCCTCGTCGGTGATGTGGGCCTCGAGGGCGGTGCCCAGGGCCGATACGTCCTGCGTGACCTGGGGGTCGTCGGGGTCGGCGCCGTCGAGGCGGGCGAGGGTCTCCTTCATCGCCTGGTGATCCGCGAGGTCGGCGTCGACCATCTCGTCACCAGTAGAGAACGCGGTGCGGATGGCCGGGTAGACGACCATCTCCTCGACCGCAGCGTGGACAGACAGCTCCCTGACCAGCTGGCGCAGCGCGTCACGGCGCACGTCGCCGGTCTCCCGGCGGACGGCTCCCAAGAGCGACAGTGCCATCCGGTGATCCTGCTCCAGCTGCATGATCGGGTCGGACGGGGCGGCATCGGCCATGGTCGGCTCCCTTCGTCGTGGACGGGAGCGTGCCTACCCAGGTTCTGGCCCGCTGGAACCCCCGGGCGGACTAGTCGAGGGCGGGATTGTCGCCGGCGTGCGCCAGCAGGGCGGCGTCGTTGGTGAGGGCGACGGTGGAGCCGTGCGAGACGAACGTCAGCGGTGTCTGGCTCCGTTGCCACCCCCGCAGCAGCCGCACCTGAGCGGCCCGCGCGACCCGTTCCTCGAAGATGAACCGGATCGAACCGCAGACGTTGCTGCGGCTCCCGTAGATGTCGACGCTCACGTCGGCACCCTCCACCGTGACGTCGAAGACCAGCACGTCCTGCAGCATCTCGAGGTCCTGCACGTCCCCTCCCTTGCCCCGCCGGAGGCTAAAGGGGGGGACATCGGCAGTCAACCACCGCTGCGGCCGACCATCGCCTGCGTTCTGGCTCCGACCGGCGGCTCGTGCATCGCGGGTCGCCCGGCATGGGCCACCGGGAGGGAGACGGTGACCTGCAGCCCGCCCGAGCCGAGCGGTTCGGCCGCGACCGTGCCCCCGTGGGCGGTCGCGACCGCCCGCACGATCGACAGGCCCAGTCCCACGCCGCGCTCCGACGCCACCCGGTCGCGGTCCAGCCGGCGGAACGGCTCGAACATCCGGGGCACCTCCTCGGCGGGGATGACCGTTCCGCTGTTGCGTACGGTCACGCGGGCGGTGCCGTCGGCGGTGGCCGTCTCCACGCTGATCCAGCCGCCGGCGACGTTGTGGCGCACCGCGTTCTGGACCAGGTTGGCGACCAGGCGCTCGAGGAGGACGCGGCTGCCGGACGTGGGCGCCGGGTCGAGCCGGGACTCCGCATGCAGCCCGGCGGCGGCGATCTCGTCCCCGGTCTGCTCGAGGGCGTGACGGGCGGCCGCGGCCAGGTCGACGGCTTCCGCCGGCACCCGCCCCTCCTCGCTGCGGGCCAGCACCAGCAGCCCGTCGATCAGGCGCTCGCTGCGGTCGACCGCGTCCCGGACGGCGACCGCCATCCGGCGCAGCTCCTCGGGCGACGCGTCCGGGTCGCCGAGGGCCACGTCGACCAGGGTGCGTTGGATGGCCAGCGGCGTGCGCAGCTCGTGCGACGCGTTGGCCACGAACCGCCGCTGGCTCTCGAAGGCCGACTCGAGTCGGGCCAGCATGGCGTCGAAGGTGTCGGCCAGCTCCTTCAGCTCGTCCTGGGGGCCCTCCAGGGCCAGGCGCTGGTGGAGGTTGGCCTGCGACAGTTGGCGGGCGGTGCCCGTGACCTCCTGGAGGGGCCGGAGCATGCGCCCGGCCACGATCCATCCCAGGCCCACCGACATCAGGGCCATGACGCCCAGGCCGACGCTGGACTGCACGAGCAGCTGCCGGAGGGCCTGGTTGCGCACCTCGGCCTCGTAGGCGCGGATGTCCCCGGCGTCGACCACCTGGACACCCGGCGTGGGCGCCGGAAGAGCGGCCACCTCGGGGCCCTCCACCACGAACCCCTCGATCGGCACCGAGATCCCCCGGACGCGGTCGTGCAGTCCCTTGCTGACGAGGGCGTAGTTGACGGCCAGCAGCATGGCGCCTGCGGCCACGAACAGCCCGCCGTAGACGAGGGTCAGACGCAGGCGGATCGTCGGCCGGAAGCGCACGTCGGCCACTCAGGCTATGCGGTAGCCCGCGCCCGGGACGGTCTCGACGACGGGCGGGTTTCCGAGCTTCTTGCGCAGCTTCATCACCGAGACCCGCACCGCGTTGGTGAACGGATCGGCGTGCTCGTCCCAGGCCTTCTCCAGCAGCTCCTCGGCGCTGACCACGGCGCCGTCGGCGGCCAGCAGCACCTCCAGCACGGCCAGCTCCTTGTTGGTCAGGCGCAGGAACCGGCCGTCGCGGCTGGCCACCCGGCGGGCGGGGTCGACCTCCAGCCCGTTGCGGGCGATGATCGGTGGCAGCGGGGGCCGGGACCGTCGGGCCAGGGCCCGAATGCGCGCCACCAGCTCGGCGAACGCGAACGGCTTCGGCAGGTAGTCGTCGGCGCCGAGGGTCAAGCCGTCGACGCGCTCGTCGATCCCGGCGGAGGCGGTGAGCATGAGAATGCGCGGCGCGGCGTCCTCCCCCGCCACCTGCCGGCACACGTCGTCGCCCGAGACCCGTGGCAGGTCCCGGTCGAGCACCATCACGTCGTAGCGGTTGACGGCCACCCGCTCGAGTGCCCCGGTGCCGTCGCCGGCCACGTCGACGGCCATGCCCTCCCGCCGCAGGCCGCGGGCGATGGCGTCGGCCAGGACCGCCTCGTCCTCCACGACCAGCACTCGCATGGCGCAGATGGTGCCAGCCGGGGCATAACGCCGGCGTAAACCGGCGTCATGCCCGGCACCGCTCCCCCAACCGGAGCCAGACACCGCTTCACGCATCGCCTCCGGGTCTGTCGGGCTAACCGCAGCATAAACCCAGGGGTTTACGCCCCGGATAAGGGCGGTTCCGTAGGACTGCACCTGACCGATGGCGACGACCGTGCGCCCGGTCAGGAGAAAGCAGATGAACCACAAGAGCAGCTGCAGGCGCCGGCGCCCGGGGGAGATCCCCCGGGCGACCCGGGCCCGATGGGTGGCCCCCCTCGTCCCCATCCTGCTGGCCCTCGCCGTGCTCGCCGCCGCGTGCGGCGGCTCGTCCGGCGGGGACGGTGACGGCGTGGCCACCGCCGGCGACGGCGCGTCAGGCAGGAAAGCCGGCGACAGCTCGGCTGGGAAGGATCCTCAGCAGGCAGCGCTGGAGTTCGCCCGGTGCATGCGCGGCAAGGGCATCGACATGCCGGACCCGAAGGTGGGGGAGAGCGGGATGGTCATGCTCGCGCCGGGCGGTGGTGGCGGCGGGCCCACAGCCGAGCAACGACCCCCGGCCGGGTTCGAGGAGGCCCACAAGGCCTGCGCCCACCTCCTGAAGGACATGGTCCAGGACGGTGACGCCAAGCCGGACCCCGCCGAGCAGGACCGGGCCCTCAAGTTCGCCAAGTGCATGCGCGACCACGGCGTGAACATGCCCGACCCGGACTTCTCGGGAGGTGGCGGGTTCTCGATCCGCATCGGAGAGGACGGCATCGACCCCAACTCGGAGACGTTCAAGGAGGCCCAGAAGGCATGCGGCGGCCTGTTCGCTCCCGGTGGCGGAGAACCCGGTGTGGTGGCGAAGGAAGGGGCCCGGACGTGAGGCTGCGATCGAAGGTCGTCGCCACCGGCCTGGCCGCCGGCGGCCTGGCCTCGGCCGCCCTGCTGCTGGCGCTGAATGTGGCCGGGGGCGGCGACGACTCGGCCGGCGCCACCAGACCGTCCGCCGGGTCCGCCACCGTCACCCGCCAGGACCTGGTGTCGCGCATCGACGTGGACGGCGCTCTGGGGTACGCGGGTCAGCTTTCGGTGCTCGGCCACCTCCAGGGCACCGTGACGGCGGTGCCCGCGGTCGGCACGGTGATCGAGCGGGGCCAGTCGCTCTACTCGGTGGAGAACCGCTCCGTCCCGCTCCTCTACGGCGACCTGCCGGCCTGGCGACGCATGGCCGAGGGGATGTCCGACGGTCCGGACGTCCGCCAGCTGGAGGACAACCTGGTCGCCCTCGGCCACGCCTCCGAGGCCGACCTGACGGTGGACGAGAAGTACACCGCGGCCACCGGGGCCGCCGTCCGTCGGTGGCAGAAGGCGACGGGAGTGGAACAGGACGGCGTGGTCGAGCTGGGCCAGGCCGTCTTCCTCCCCGGGGCCATCAGGGTCTCGGAGGTGAAGGCCGAGAAAGGCGCTTCGGCCGGCCCCGGAACGCCCGTGCTGGCGGCCACCACCACCACCCGGGTGGTGATGGTCGACCTGGACGCGGCCAAGCAGTCTCTGGCCAAAGTGGGCGACAAGGTGGAGGTGAGGCTCCCCGGTGGGCGAACGACCACCGGCGTCATCGCCTCGGTCGGCAGCGTGGCCCAGACCAAGGGCCAAGGCGACGACGCCAAGCAGGTCGTCCCCGTGACCGTGACCCTCGACGACCCGTCCGCCACGGGCACCCTCGACCAGGCCCCCGTGCTGGTGGCGGTCACCAGCGACTCGCGCAAGAGCGTCCTGGCCGTCCCCGTCAACGCCCTGCTGGCCCTGGCCGAGGGCGGCTACGGCGTCCGGGTGCTCGACGGGTCACCGTCCGGGCGCATCGTGCCGGTGACGACGGGCCTGTTCGCCCGCGGCCTGGTGGAGGTCACCGGGGAGGGCCTGCAGGAGGGCATGCCCGTGGAGGTGCCGGCGTCATGACGACCCTCGTCCAGCTCCACCACGTGGTCAAGCGCTATCCGGGCTCGCCGCCGGTGGAGGTCCTCCGCGGCGTCGACCTCAGGGTCGACGAGGGAGAGATGCTGGCCGTCGTCGGTCCCTCGGGAAGCGGCAAGTCGACGCTCCTGCACCTTGCCGGGACTCTCGACCGCCCTACGTCGGGCGTGGTCCGGGTCGCGGGCCACGACGTGGCCACGCTTTCGGACCGCGCCCTGTCCGCCCTGCGGGCCCGAACTGTCGGCTTCGTGTTCCAGCAGTTCTTCCTGCTGGACGGCATGACCGCGGTGGAGAACGTGGCCCAGGGCCTGCTCTACCACGGCGTCCCTCGGGCCGAACGCGCGCGGCGGGCGGCCGAGGCCCTCGAACGGGTCGGGCTCGGGCACCGCCTGTCGCACCGCCCGGCCGAGCTGTCCGGTGGGGAGCGCCAGCGGGTCGCCATCGCCCGGGCGGTGGTGGCCCGCCCGGCCGTGGTGCTGGCCGACGAGCCCACCGGAAACCTGGACACGTCGGCCGGCGACGACGTGTTCGCCGTCCTCCGGGAGCTCAACGCCGGCGGCACGACGGTGGTCGTCATCACCCACGACCGGGAGCGGGCCGCGGGCCTGCCCCGAACGGTGGAGATCCGCGACGGCCTCATCCGTTCGGACACCGCGCGCGCGGGGTCGGCGGTGACGAGATGAGCGTCGACACGTTGACCCCGAGCCGCCTCCCCCTGAGCGACCTGGTGCGCGTCGGCAGCGTCGGGCTGTGCACCCGCCGGCTGCGGGCCGGCCTGTCGGGGCTCGGCATCGCCATCGGCATCGCCGCCATGGTGGCGGTCCTGGGGATCTCCGCATCGAGCAGGGCCGACCTGATGGCGGAGCTCGACCGTCTCGGTACCAACCTCCTCACCGTCACCCCGGGGCAGACCCTGTTCGGCCAGGACGCGTCCCTTCCCAAGGAGTCGATCGGCATGATCGGGCGCATCGGGCCAGTGCAGACGGTGAGCGCCACCGGCAACGTGTCGGCCACCGTCCGGCGCACCGACCTCATCTCCAGCACTGAGACCGGGGGCATCTCGGTGAAGGCGGCCCGGTCCGACCTGCCTGACGCCCTGGGGGCGACCGTGCGGTCCGGGGCGTTCCTGAACGCGGCGACGGAGCGGTACCCGGCCGTGGTGCTGGGGTCGGCGGCGGCCGAGCGGCTGGGCATCGACCGGGCCGGGCCAGCGGTCATGGTGTACCTCGGCGACCGCTGGTTCACCGTCGTCGGGATCCTGGACCCGGTGCCGCTGGCACCGGAGATCGACCGCTCGGCGCTGGTGGGGTTCCCCACCGCCGAGGAGCGTCTGGGGTTCGACGGCAGCCCCACCACCGTCTACACGCGTTCGGACGAAGAGTCGGTGGAGGCGGTACGGGAGGTCCTTGCCGCCACCGCCAACCCGGCCAACCCGGAGGAGGTCCGGGTGAGCCGGCCGTCGGACGCCCTGGCCGCCCGGGCCGCCACCGACACCGCGTTCACGGCCCTGTTCCTGGGGCTGGGCGCGGTCGCCCTGCTGGTCGGCGGGGTCGGCATCGCCAACGTCATGGTGATCTCGGTGCTCGAGCGCCGGTCCGAGATCGGCCTTCGACGGGCGCTGGGCGCCACGAAGGGTCAGCTGCGCCTGCAGTTCCTCTCCGAGTCGCTGCTGCTGTCGGGCCTGGGGGGCGTGGCCGGCGTCGTGCTCGGGTCCGGCGTGACCGCGGCCTACGCCGCCGCCCGGTCCTGGACGGTCGTCGTCCCGCCCGTCAGCATCGGCGGCGCCCTGGTCGCGGCCCTCGTCATCGGCGGGATCGCCGGGCTCTACCCGGCGGTGCGGGCGGCGCGCCTGGCCCCGACCGAGGCTCTGCGGTCGGTGTGAACAGGCGACGGTCAGCGGCGCCCGAACCGCCGCCACCAGGGCTGGCGGCGGCGGCGGTCGTCGCCGAGCTCCGACATGACCCGGGGGACGGCCGCGTTGATGATGTCCTCGGCCTCGTCGAGCAGCTGTGCCGCTCCCTTGTCGAGCCCGGGCGGCTCCGGCGGCGGCGGCGGAGCGATCAGGTCGCCGTGCTTCCAGTTGACGTCGGCCAGCCGGGGGGCGAATCCCCGGCAGTTCTCCGGGCACCGCCAGGGCGCCTCTGGAGCCAGGTCGATGTTGCACTTCCGAACCGTCTCGCCCGACGCGTAGGTACGGCTCTCGTAGTTCTTGCAGTCGGTGCGCATCGGCATGCATCCATCCTGGCAGGAATCCGGGAAATTCGGTTGACGCCGACGCGACGCCAGGAACACCATGTACCGAAGCCAGTCCCGGCTCCGTTTTCGTCCGCCAAGTCGATGTTCGAGGGAGGTCCACAGGTGCGCACGCCTTCGTACGCATGCAAGCCCATGGGCACCCGCGTCGTCGCCCGGCCGGCCACGTCCATGGTGCAGCGCACCCTCGCCTGGTCGTTTGCCAACGGCCACGGCATCGTGCGGCCGAGGGGCTGCGGAGGTTCACCGGGGTAGGCAGACCCGACCTCCGAAGCAAGGCCCCAAGGCCGCCGGGATCCCCCGGCGGCCTTTTTCATCGCTCAGAACCACATGACAGGACCGACACCACGACCGAGATTCCACCAGACGGACGGAGAGGAGTGAGCAGATGGTGGCCGAGCGGCGGGAGGAAGACGAGGAGACGAAACGGTGGCTCTGGGCCCGGGCCCGGTGCAATGACGGCACCGGCGCCCTGGTCGAGCTGTTCTTCTCGGAACAGCTCGACGACATCGCCCGGGCCAAGGCGCTGTGCACCGAGTGCCCGGTCCGGGAGACGTGTTTCGAGGGGGCGCTGGCCCGGCGGGAGCCGTACGGGGTGTGGGGTGGCCGCCTCTTCTACAAGGGCAAGGTGCTGGCCGTGAAGCGGCCGCGCGGCCGGCCCCCGAAGGTGGCTAAGCTGGCTGAGCCGGACGGGGAGACGATGATCGCCTGAGCTCGAGCGCCGGTCGGCGTCCTCGAGCGACCCGCAGGCGCGGTTGCGGGCCTCGACGGCCCGGAACCTTTCCCTGCTGAGCCGGGCCGGCCACGGCCGCGGCGATGGTTTCCTCGTCCTCGATGACGACGACGGTGCGTGGCGCTGCATGGATCAGGATACGAACGGGATGTTCAGGAGTCCCGCGCCGTGACGTGGAGATTCGGTGCAGGTCAGGGCTCGACCCAGTCGGCGGTGAGGTACAGCCAGAAGGCCAGCCCGGCGTACGGTCCGTACGGCGCGAAGCGCTCGACGATGTCGGCGTCGGGCACGTTCGGGCCACGCAGGCCGGCCACGGCGTTCGGGCCACGCAGGCCGGCGAGCCGGGCGTACTTCGGTCGGGTCCAGGAGTCGAGCACCAGGCGGGAGTACCGCCCGAGCAGCAACATGACGTGAGCCACGGCGTACGGCCCCACCCCGGGCAATGCCAGGAGTCGGGTGGCGACGTCGTCGTCGTTCGGACCGTCGGGGGCCGGTCGGCCCAGGACCTCCAGGTCGATCGTGCCTTCGGCGACCGACCGAGCCAACGAGAGCAGGTACGCCCCCCGGTAGCCGGCGCGGGCCGTGTCCCGGTAGAACGCCTCGCCGGCTTCGGCCATGGCCACCGGCGTCGGGAAGGCCCGCCCCGCCGGGCCGGGCACGCCGAGGTGCTCGACCAGGGCACCCACCATCCGCACGGTGGCGGACCAGGCGCAGTTGGTCGTGCACACCGTCTTCACCACCTCCTCGAAGACGGTGGCGCTGCGGATGAGCCGGCCCGCGCCCCGAGTCGCCCAGGCCAGGTCGGGATCCCCGGCGATCTGCCGGTAGAACCCCGACAGGTCCTCGTCGAGGCGCAGGACATGGCGGACGGCGGCCAGCGTCGGCGAGTCGAGCGGTCGGCCGTCGACCGCGGACACGGCCGCGAAGCCGGGAGCGCCCTCGGCGATCCGGACGGTCCGGGACGTGTCCCCGACGGGCAGGGTTGCGGTGAGGGTGCGGGTCTCGGCGTCGATCCGGAGCGGAGGCAGGGAAGCCACCCCGTGGGACAGGAAGGTTCGCCACAGGTCGACCGGCTCCCCGCCCGGCCCGGTCAGGGGCAGGACGGCGCCCCTCATGGGTAGGGTCGCCCCATGAGCGACACGATGCCATCCGACGAGGACCAGGCGGACTCCGACGAGACCCAGGAGGGAGCGACCTCGGGGCCCGGCACCGACGCCTCCTCCGACGACGCCCCTTCCGACGACGCCCCTTCCGACGACGCCTCCGACGACGGGCCCGACCGACCTGGTGACGCCCAGCTGGAGAAGGTGGCCGGGAGTGACCCGCCGGACCCCGGGAAGTTGGACGAGGTCGACGAGAAGATCCGCCACGCCCGCACGACGGCCGAAGAGGTGGTCGGGACCGAGGAGGAACCCATCTACACCGACAGCGGCGAGGAGGAGCCCTCCGACGACCAGGCGATCACGCCGCCCGGCTAGGCCTACACCCCGAGGCCCAGCTGGCGGGGGGTAGCCGACTTCGACGGGGTCGAGGTGCGCCGTCGCCTGGCCGGCGGGGCGGCGATCGCCTGTCTCGGAGGTGCGGTGCGTCCCCCGTGGCGAACCACCAGGTCGCGGACCAGGGCGGCCAACGCGTCCTGCGTGGCGGACGGGGCGTACGCCCGCGGGTACAACTGTCCGTAGGCGTCGAGGAGGTCCGGGCGGACGCGGGCCAGCCACCCGAGGTAGTGCTCCCGCACGCCGGGGCGGAGGTGGAGCAGCAGCGGGGAGATGGACCGGGCGCCAGCCTCCACGCACGCCTTGACCACGGCCTCGAGCTGCTCGGGGGAGTCGGAGAGACCGGGTAGGACGGGCGCCACCAGGACCCCGCAGGGCACGCCGGCCTGGTTCAGGCGGGCGACCGCTTCCACCCGCCGCATGGGATGCGGCGTGCCCGGCTCGCTGGTGCGCCACACCTCCTCGTCGAGGGTCCCAATGGAGAAGTTGGCCCGGACCCCGGTCCGGGCCGCGGCGTCGGCGAGCAGGTCGAGATCGCGCAGGATCAGGGTGGACTTGGTCAGGATCGAGAACGGGTTGGCCGCCGAGGCCAGCTCCTCGACGATGCCCCGGGTCAGGTGGTACTTCCCCTCGCAGCGTTGGTACGGGTCGGTGTTGGTGCCCATGGCGATGTGGTCGCCGGCCCAGCGACCGGGAGCCAGCTCCGCCCGCACCCGCTCGACGGCGTTCACCTTGACCACGATGCGCCGGTCGAAGTCGTCGCCGATGCCCATCCCCAGGTACTCGTGCGTGGGCCGGGCGAAGCAGTATCGGCAGGCATGGGAGCAGCCCCGGTAGGCGTTGATCGTCCACCGGAAGGGGACCGCCGAGGCCTTCGGCACCTCGTTGATGAGCCGACGGGCACGGACATGAAGGAACTCCAGGCCGCGGAACTCGCCGCGGCCGACGTGGCGCTCCACCTGGTCCTCGAACAGCGCGCCCTGGCCACCGTCGTCGGCCGCCAGCCGCCACCGGAACTCGGGCATGCCCTGATCCTAGTCGAACGGACGTTCGGCGCAGCGAGCCTCCCGTGTACGCCGCAGCTCGACGGGTTCGGGCGCTACCTCTCGTAGGTCAGCTCAGCCCGTCGGGGGACACCACCGGGCGCAGCAGCCAGCGGGTGGGCCGACCGGCGGGGTCGAGCTCCTCCCACGTCGCCGCCAGCTCCGGCAGGCGGGTCAGCAGCAGGAGCTGGAAGGTGTCGTGCAGCTCGACCAGCGCCCGGCGCAGCTGGACGCCGTCGTGGAACGCGGTTTTGCCGGGATGGCCGAGGTTGGCCCGCACCGCCTCCCACGAGTACATGGCGCCGCTGCCGTCCTCGCGGATGCGCCTGGTCTTCTGCGGGTCGCGACTGTCGGGCGTCTTTCGGCTGGGCGCCACGCCAGCGGCCACGACGGCCTCGCGGAAGCGCGGGTCCTCCCCGAGCCGGTACGCCCGCGCCAGGGGAGCATCCGCCGGGCTCAGGGCCAGGGCGGTGAACCGGTCGATGACCGACCACAGAAGGAGGTACGCCGCCTGGAGTCGGAAGAAGCGCTCCCAGAGGCTGGGGTTGTCGCCGGGGACGGACGGGAACGGCGGCGTGACCGGCTCGAGGGCCAGGGCCCGCACCGAGTGGGGGCCGAAACGGAGCACGGGGTCGTCGGCGGCCGACCACGACGAGAAGCACTCCTCGGCGCTGCCCCGAGCGGGATGGCGGCCGACGAGCGTGTTGGCCGAGACCCGCTCGCCGTCGTCGAGCTTCACCGACGTGGTCAGCCAGCGATAGTGCTGGCGCGGCGCGAACCCACAGATGGCGTCGTAGGCGGCCCGCTGGCGGGCGGGCTCGAACCGCACCAGGACGCCCTCCACGCCACAGTCCCCGTCGGGGTCCAGCAACGGCAGCCCGTCGCGGTAGCGGAGGCCGCCCGAGGGCAGCGACGCCGGACGCGTCCCTTCCACGTTCCCGTCGAGGAGTGCGTCGTAGGCGAGCTGGTCGGGCTTCAGGAGCCCGTAGTCGAACAGCGGGAGCTCCAGCCGGGGCGGCAGCTCGAGGCGCGAACGGGCGTCGGCGGCGGTCTCGGGCATCCGCGCCCCAGCGTAGGGGATGAGTCGGCGACGGCCCGCTCGGGTAGGGAGGCGCGGTCACCGGACCCGACCGAGAACAACCAACACCCAAACCAACCAGCCAACCAACCAAAGGATCCCATCATGAGCGACGCCATCACCATCCTCCAGGAGGACCACCGCACGGTCGAGCAGCTGTTCGAGCGGTTCGAGCAGACCGGCGACTACGGAGTGGCCATGCAGGTGTGCGAGGAGCTGACCATCCACGCCGCCGTCGAGGAGGAGCTGGTCTACGGGCTCTACCGGGCCAAGGTCGACAGCTCCGGCGCCGACCACGCCCGCCAGGAGCACCAGCAGGCCAAGGACATCATCGTGCGCATCGAGGCCATGGGGCCCGAGGGCGAGGGGCTGGCCGACGCCATGCAGGAGCTGAAGACCACCGTGGAGCACCACGTCCAGGAGGAGGAGAGCGGGATGTTCCCCAAGCTCATGGAGGCGCTCCCGGGCACCGCGCCCCTTCTCGGCAACGACATCCTGGAGCGCAAGGAGCAGTTGCTCGCTCAGCGCCAGGAGGACAAGGCGGTCGGCATGACGCCGTCGACGTCGGGCCAGAAGCCCAACCAGTCCACTGCCGCAGGGTGGGGAGGCTAGGACACGCCTTCGGGGGTGGGTCGGGTCACGCCCGGAACTCGACCCGCCCGCCGAGCGCCTCCCACACCGCCTCGGTATGGGTGAAGGTCCCATCCGGGAGCTGTGAGAGCCGGTCGATCAGCCACCCCGGCGCGTTCTCCTCGCGGGCGCAGGCCACCAGCGTCTCGCGGTTCGCCGGCCACACCGACGGTCGCAAAGAGGCGGCCAGGGTGCTGCGGGCCTCGACCTCGTCGTAGTCGAGGACGTCGTCCTCGGCCGGACGGCCGCCGGTCAGGCGGGCGTCTGAGGTGGGCTCGTCGTCGGCGGGGCCCTCCTGCTCGCGTGCGCCGTCCGCCCGAGCCTCCCGTCCGCTCTGTACGAGGGGGCGGACGTCGTGCTTGATGTTCTCGTCCTGGCGTGATGAGTGCTTGTCGCTTCCGGGTTGCATGGCGGGTGTCATACCCCTCCGGGCGCGAATCACAAGCTTGTAACTGTCGCATCCGCTTGGGATGCTGGTGGGGATGGCTCCTGCGACCCTCTCCGCCGTCGCCGACCGCCTGGCCGCGCTGCTGACCGCCGGCGGAGGGGGCGTGCGAGACCCGGAAGGGTCCGACCTGGTCTTCGAGCCCGACATCCGCCTCCGGCCCCTGCTCGGCTCCCATGCTCCGCCCGAGGTCTGGGCCGTCGATGGCGGCCAGGCCCTGGTGGCCGACGCCCGGTGCCTCCAACTCCTGGTCACGCGGGCCTCGCGGGTCCGGTTCGTCGGGGGCACGTGCGTGCTCGAGGACGAGGGCGAGCTGCGGCCGGCACTGGTCGGCGGGGGCGAGGAGCGGGCGGTGGCCGCGTCGCTGGGCCTCGGCATCTCCCCGGACGCCACCGTCGACGTCAACCTGCTGCGGGAACACGGGGAGTGGGACGCCGTCGCCCGCTGCGTGGAAGAAGCGGGGCCCGGCGCGGTGGTCCTGGTCGACGGCGACCTGCAGCCAGACTGGCGCATCCCGGCGTCGTTCCTGGCCCGCCTGCTCGGCCGGGCGGCCGAGCGGGGCGTCGTGCTGGCCGGCGTCACCAAGCGCACCGCGCTGGCCCGCGGTGGCGCGCCGCTGCTGGGGCAGCTCGAGCTGGAGGCGGAGTCCGCCTTCGGCCCCCGTGGTCTGTGGTGGGCGCCGGTCGCCCACAGCCCAACGGTCGCCGTTGTCGCGGCGCGGCTCGACCCCGATGCCCGCTTCGCGTTCCGGATCGACCTGCCTCTGGGCGTCGACGCCGAGGCCACCCTGGGCGCCATGGCCGCCCTGTGCGACGACGCCGCCTTCCCCGGCTACCCGTACCCGCTCACCGTCGCCGACCGGCTGGCCGCCTGCCCCTCGTGGCTCCGCGCCGAGACATGGATGGAGGTCGACGACCACCTCGACCGGGCCGACGTCCCCCTCGAGGTCCGTCAGCGGGCCTTCGCCGACCGCCACGACCTCATGGAGCGGTACTGATGCAGGCGGCCCCGAGCCGCGGCCGGCTGTTCGGAAAGAACGTCCTCGAAGGCGTGTTCCGCGCCGCGCCCGACGACGATCTGTTCCTGGGGGAGCTGCTGGTGGGCGTCGACGAGGTCACCGGCCGGCGCTACCTGTTCCGGGTCATCGACGTCACCTACGGCACCGAGCATCGCGAGCCGGGGTGGGCCGAGCGGGTGGCCGGCACCCTGCTCACCGACGACGCCCGGGGCCAGGCCGGCGCCCACCGGCTCTACGAGCAGGCCCGCCGCACCTACCGGGTGGCCAGCTGCCGCTGCCTCGGCTACCTCACCCCGGACGGGCTCGACTTCCGCAAGCCCAAGAGCCTGCCCACACAGTTCTCCCGCGTCGTGGCCCCCGAGCCGGCCGACTTCGCCTTTCTCCGCACCCGCATGGGCGACCTCCCGGTGGGGGCGCTGCGCAGCGGCGAGACGGTGGTCGAGTTCGAGGTCGGCATCCCCGGCGCCAGCCTGGCCAGCCACGTCGGCATCTTCGCCACCACGGGCATGGGCAAGTCCAACCTCATGAAGGTTCTCGCCGGCGGCGTGATGCGGGCCCAGGGCCGCTACGGGCTCCTGCTGGTCGATCCCCACGGCGAGTACCGCTCTGAGCTGGCCCGCCACCCGTGGGCGTCGGACCGGCTGCGCACCTACGCGGCCCGCTCCCTGCCCAACACGTCGAGCCTCCGGGTCGGGCTGGGCGAGCTCACCGTCGACGACCTACGCACGGCGTACGACTGGAGCCGTCCGCAGGAGGAGGCCCTGTTCGAGCTGGAGCGGCACTACCGGGCCG
The DNA here is from genome assembly GCA_030777125.1 of Actinomycetota bacterium. Taxonomy (GTDB): domain Bacteria; phylum Actinomycetota; class Acidimicrobiia; order Acidimicrobiales; family AC-14; genus JALYGL01. The sequence continues at coordinate 268 of JALYGL010000040.1, read as the reverse complement.
ACGGGCTCTCGTGGCTCCTGGAGTTCGCCGCCGTCGACGACCTGCCCGGTTTCCGCGACGTCGAGCTCACCGGTCGGGTCGCCCTCAACACCCTCCAGGTCGTGCACCGCCGGGCCCGCCGCATCGTCGACCTGCCGTGCGTCTCGTCCGACGCCAAGGTGTCGGTGGGCGGCGCCGTGCTGCGCGACCTGCGGGAGGGCAAGGTCGTGCTCGTCGATGTCAGCGGCCTGGGCTCCACCGAGGAGGTGCTGGTGGCGTCCTTCCTCAC
>JALYGL010000039.1 GCA_030777125.1 Actinomycetota bacterium | reverse complement strand
GCCTGGGTCATGTGGTTGGTCCTCCACCTGCAACGCCTGGTCGGCTACCGCAACCGCTTCGAGGTCCTCACCGCGTGGGGCTGGAACTACCTCACCTCCGACCGCACCGCCCGGCTCATGATCGGCTCGGGCGACGAGGTCGCCGGCCCGACGTAGCCGAGGCGCAGGTGGGGCTAGCACTACCACCGGTTCGCATGCCTGCGCCCTTTCCCCCGTCGGCCATCGGCGCCATGGTGGCGTCATCCCGACCACATCACTTCGGAGAGGAACACCATGCACGCGCACACCGAGCAAGACACGGTGGGCGATCGGCGGCGACGCCGCCTGGTCGCTCCCATCGCCGCCGGCCTGGCCCTGACGCTCGGCCTGGCCGCCTGCGGCGACAGCGACGAGGACGCCACGACCACGACCACGGAGGCCGACACGCCGAGCACCACCGCGGCCGGTGCCACCGGCGACGTGAGCGCGTTCTGCGACGCGGCTTTCGACGTCGACGCCACCTTTGCCGCCAGCGGACCCGAAGGCCCGGATCCGGCCCGGCTCGAGGCGGTCTTCGAGAAGGCCAAGGCCACCGCGCCGGCGGAGATCTCCGACGATGTGGACCGCATCAGCGAGCTGACCCAGCAGGCCTTCGCCGCCGGAGGTGAGGAAGAACACGGCCCGCCGCCACCCGAGGTACAGGAGATCGACGGACGGATCGACGACTACCTCCTGGCCAACTGTGAGGTGGCCGAGGTGGCGGTCACCGGCACCGAGTACAAGTTCGAAGGGCTCGACGAGCCCCTCGAGGTCGGCAAGACCGCCTTCAACTTCACCAACGAGGGCGGCGAGGAGCACGAGCTGATCCTCCTCCGCTTCAACGACGGCGTGACCCAGTCCCTCGAGGAGCTGGCCCAGCTTCCCCCCGAGGAGGCCTTCACCAAGGTCGAGGCCAAGGGGTTCGCCATGGCCCCGCCCGGGGGCTCGGACCTGGCCTTCGTCGACCTCGAACCCGGCCGCTACGGCGCCCTGTGCTTCTTCACCGTGGGATCCACCCCCGAGGCTCTGGCCGCAGCCAAAGAGAGCGGGCAGGAGATCGACGGTCCGCCGCACTTCACCCAGGGCATGCTCGCCGAGTTCACCGTCGAGTAATCGTCTGGAGGTCATGGGCGTGGCGGTGACGGCTCTGGCCCAGGAGGCAGGTGGGGGCTACCACCACCACTGGTTCGCATGGCTACGCCCTTTCCCAGTACCGACCTCCGGTGCAAGTGTGACCACATAGGGACCAACATCTTCGAAAGGAACGTTCATGCACATGCACACCGAGCACTACACCTTCACCGATGGCCGGCGGCGGCGGCGGCTGGTCACTCCTTTTGCCGCCGGCCTGGCCCTGACGCTCGGCCTGGCCGCCTGCGGCGACAGCGAGGACCAGGGAACAACGCCCACCACCGCCCCAGCGCAAGAGACGTCCACCACCAAGGCGTCGGGCAATGGAGCCGCCGGCGAGACGGTGGAGGTCACTGCCGTGGATTATTCCTTCCAGGGCATTCCCGACACCGTGAAAGCCGGCACCAAATTCCGCCTGAAGAACGAGTCGGAGAGGGAGCTCCACGAGGTGGTCGCCGTGCGCCTGGCAGACGATGAAGCGCGCAGCGCCGAGGAGCTCGTTGCCGAGCCGTCCAATCTCGAGAGCCTCTTCACTGGAAAACCCGACGCGGTGCTGATCGCCGCTCCAGGATCTGACATGCCCGGAGCCGTGGTCGGCGACGGTACCTTCACTGAGCCCGGGCGATACCTGGTGCTCTGCGCCATCCCCACCGGCGCCGACCCGCAGGAGTACCTGAATGCGGCCGAGGGCGCCGATGGGCCCCCCGATGTTGCCGGCGGCCCACCCCACTTCACCCAGGGCATGTTCGCCGAGTTCACCGTCGAGTAGCAGCCACCGACGCCGCCCCCATGACCATCAGCGTGTTCCTGGCCGACGACAACCTGATCGTCCGCATGGGCGTCAAGGCCCTCCTCGACCGGGAAGGCGACCTTGAGGTCGTAGGACTGGCGGCCGACTACGACGAGCTCCTGGCCGGCGCCGAGGCGGCGGCGCCCCAGGTGCTCGTCACCGACATCCGTATGCCACCCTCGTTCCAGCGGGAGGGCATCGAGGCGGCCAAGGAACTGCGTAAGCGCCACCCCGGCACCGGCGTGGTGATCCTCTCGCAGTACGACGACCCCGAGTACGCGGTTTCCCTCCTCGGCGACGGCGCCGCCG
>JALYGL010000038.1 GCA_030777125.1 Actinomycetota bacterium | reverse complement strand
CCCGTTGGGCCGGGCGCTGGGCCGGGCGCTGCGGGGGTCGGCGGCGGCTCGGCGGGGCGGACGGGGCGCGTCCGACGGCCGGATGCTGAAGTTCGCGCCGCACCCGGGGATCCTAACAACCGCCCCCGGCGGGGAACCCAACTCGGCGCCCGGAAACGCCGCTCCGGGCGGGCCTCGAACCCCCGCTCAGGAGGGCCGAGCGCCCAGGGAGAACGTGCGCACCAGGTGGTTCCAGGCGCACATGGGGCACACCTCGACCACGTAGCAGGTGCTCTGGTCCGGGCGGCGGGAGAGCCGGGTCAGCTCCTGGCGGCTGACGATGCAGCGCCCGTGGGCGGGCAGCTTGGGGCCGAAGGCGAACGAGACCAGCACGATCTGCGACTCCTCGCAGATGGGGCACTCCTGGGTGCTCTCGGTACCCACGTTCCGGGCCGCCCGCAGGAGCTCCGGATGGGCGTCGCACACGTCGAGGCGGCTGAGGCGGCCCCGCTTGAACTCGTCGACGACGTGCCTGCGCACGAGTCGGTAGTCGATCTGGCCGGGCAGCGACGGCGACCCCGCGCCCCGCAGCGATTCCGGCCGGAAGCCCGCCATGTCAGCGCCTGCGGTCGGTCCCGTGCGGGTTCACGCCGCCAGGCTAGCTGCTGACCTCGGCCCGGGCCGCAGGTCGCTGTTCCCCTCGTCCACAAAGTGTGGTTGGATATATCGACTCGATATATCGGAGGCTACGGCGTGCTCGAACTCGCCATCCTGGGTCTGCTGAAGGAACAGCAGATGCACGGCTACCAACTCAAGAAGCGGCTCACCGATTCGCTGGGGCCGTTCTCGAGCGTGTCGTTCGGGTCGCTCTATCCCGCCCTCAACCGGCTGGAGCGGGCCGGCGCGGTGCGAGCCGTGGAGGCCGTCGCCGAGCCGGCGCCGGCACCCGCGCCGTTGAACGTGCCCATGACCGGCTCCATCGCCGGGGAGGCGGCCGCCTTCCGGGCGCGGGCGTCGCGGGCGTCGAGACGCACCCCTCGGTCGGTGCGGGTGCGGAAGGTCTACGCCATCACCGAGCAGGGAGAGGCCCTGTTCTCAGAGCTGCTCGACGCCGACAGCGCCGGCGGCGACGACGACCGCAGCTTCAGCCTGCGGCTGGCGTTCTGCCGGTTCCTGCCCCCCGAGCGGCGGTTGGGGCTGCTCGAGCGCCGCCGGGCCCAGCTGGTGGAGCGCCTGGCCCGGGCCCGTACCAGCGGCCGCAGCCGCGGCCGGGTCGACCTCTACACCCAGTCACTTCTCCAGCACGGCACGGAGGCCACGGAGCGCGACATCTCGTGGCTCGACAGTCTCATCGCCATCGAACGGCAGGGAGGAACCGCATCGTGACCAAGCCCATCCGGGTGGCACTGGCGGGCGTGGGCAACTGCGCCAGCTCGCTCGTGCAGGGCCTCGAGTACTACCGGTCGGCGGACCCGGCCGAGACCGTCCCCGGTCTCATGCACGTCGTGCTGGGCGGCTACCACGTATCCGACGTCAAGGTGGTCGCCGCCTTCGACGTCGACGCGGCCAAGGTCGGCCTCGACGTGGGCAAGGCCATCTTCTCGGGCCAGAACAACACCGTCCGGTTCGCCGCCGTGGGAGAGACCGGCGTGGTGGTGCAGCGGGGTCCCACGCTCGACGGGCTGGGCAAGTACTACCGCCAGGCGGTGGAGGAGTCGCCGGCCGAGCCGGTCGACGTGGCCCAGGCCCTGCGCGACAGCGGGGCCGAGGTGCTGGTGGCGTACCTGCCCGTCGGCTCCGAGGATGCCCAGAAGCACTACGCCGAGGCCGCCCTGCAGGCGGGGGTGGCCTTCGTCAACGCCATCCCCGTGTTCATCGCCTCCGACCCGGAGTGGGCCCGCCGGTTCGCCGACGCCGGCGTCCCCATCATCGGTGACGACATCAAGAGCCAGGTGGGCGCCACCATCGTCCACCGGGTGCTGGCCCGCCTGTTCGAGGACCGCGGCCTGGTGCTCGACCGCACCTACCAGCTGAACGTGGGCGGCAACATGGACTTCAAGAACATGCTCGAACGGGAGCGGCTGGAGTCCAAGAAGATCAGCA
>JALYGL010000037.1 GCA_030777125.1 Actinomycetota bacterium | reverse complement strand
CCGCCGTCCTGGCCGGCCGCACCGACGTGCTCGAGTTGGCCGCGGCCGTCGCCGCCGCCGCCCGGGTGGTGTGCGGCGACACCGGCATGGCTCATCTGGCCACCGCCCTGGGCACCCCGTCGGTGGTCCTGTTCGGGCCCACCCCGCCCCACCGCTGGGGACCGCCGCCCGAGCGGCCCCGCCACCGGGTCCTGTGGACGGGGCGGACGGGCGACCCCCACGGCGCCCGTCCCGACCCCGGCCTCCTGCAGATCCCTGTCGCGGCCGTGCTCGACGCCCTGGGCCACCTCGACGCCGGCGGCGACGCCGGCTACGACGCCGGCTACGACGCCAGCCCCAGGGCGTCGACCATGCGGTCGACGTGATCGCTGTAGACGCCGTCGATGCCCATCCGGGCCAGCTCCCGCACCATGCGGGCGTGCTGGGCGTCCCACCCGAAGGCCAGGCGCCCGAAGCGGTGGAACAGGGTGGTGAGCCCACCCGTCCAGTCGGAGTAGTGGAGGTTGACGGCGTCGATCCCGGCCGCGGCCAGCTGGGCCGCCCGCCGCTCCGGTCCCCGGTGCATGTCCCTCAGCCGGGTGCTGTTGACCAGGCGGACGTCGTCGAACTCCTGCCGCCAGCCGGACAGGACCTCGACGTCGGGATGGCACAACCACAGCCGTCCGACGGCGCCCTCGCCGGCCGCCCGGGCCAGCGCCACCGCCTCGGCGGCCGCGGCCCGGTCCTTGACGTCGAGGGACAGCTCGAAGGCCTGGCCGCAGGACGCGTACAGGTCGGCCAGGCTGGGGACGGACGGAGGCAGGTCGCCCCGGGAGACGGCCGAGATGGCCCGCCGCCGGAGGATCCCCCCGCCCACCCGGCCGTCGTGATCGAGCACGGCGACCCCGTCGCCGGTGACCCACACGTCGCTCTCCAGCCCGGTGGCGCCCAGCCGTAGGGCCAACCGGAACGCCTCCATGGTGTTCTCCGGGGCGTGGGCCCTCGCCCCCCGGTGGGCGAAGGCGATGGGCGGGTTCCGCAACGAGTCGATGCTCGGACTCTACGGGGCCGGTACCATCGGGCTCGTGAGTGCGCTGTGGCTGCTCCTCGTCCCCGTGGTCCTCGTCGGCGGGTTCTTCCTCATCCGGGGGTTCGTGCAGGTGGCTGCTGCCCTCAAGGGGTTGCGGGCCAGTCTGGACGAGATGTCCGAGGCCGGCCTCCGCCTGCGCGACCTGCGGGGCGACCTGGACAAGCTCAACCAGACCATGGAGCGGCGCGACCGTCAGTAGACTTGCCTCGAGGCCCGCCGGCGCGGCGCAGAGGTCCGTCCGGCATCCCGACCGGTCACGTACCTGGTGAGCACGACCTGGTGAGCACGTACCTGGTGAGGAGGTGAGCGATGCCGACGTCGTTGGGGCCGGCGGAGATCCTCGTCATCCTGGTCGTCGCCCTCATCGTTCTCGGCCCCAAGCGCCTCCCCGAGGCCGGCCGCCAGGTGGGCAAGGCCCTGGCCGAGGTCCGCCGCTGGTCGTCCGACGTCAAGAGCGAGATCCGCACCGCGGTCGAGGTCGAACCGCCCGGCTTCCCGCCCCCCGCCCCCGAGCCACCGCCGGGCGTCGGCGCCGAACCGCCGCCGGCGGCTACGCCCGCCGACGCCCCGGTCCCCGGGTCGGTGCCGGCCCCCGTCGACCCGTCAGAGCTCCCCGGCGGCGAGCTCCCCAAGCCCTAGGCGGCCCCGATCGCCATCCTGGAGGACGACGAGGAGTTCTCGGATCCCGGCCAGCGCATGCCGCTGGTGGATCACCTCACCGAGCTGCGCACCCGGCTCATCTGGTCGGCGATCGCCCTGGCCCTCGGGGCCGTCGTCGCCTTCACCCTCTACAACCGCATCCTCGACTTCCTGATCCAGCCCTACACCGACATCACCGGCAAGACCGAGTTCGTGATCCTCGACCCCCTGGAGGGGTTCGCGGCCAGGCTCAAGGTGTCGGCCTGGGGCGGCGCCTTTCTGGCCTCGCCGGTGGTCCTGTGGCAGCTCTGGCGCTTCATCACCCCGGGGTTGCACAAGAGGGAGAAGAAGTTCGCCATCCCCTTCATCGTGGGGTCCATCCTGCTGTTCGTCCTGGGGGCGACGGTGGCCCTGCTCACCTTCGAGCAGGCGCTGAGCTTCCTGGTGGGCGTGGGCGGGCCCAACGTCGACCCGCTGTTCTCGCCCGGGAAGTACCTCGGGCTCATCACCCTCATGATGGTGGCGTTCGGCATCGCCTTCGAGTTCCCGGTGCTGCTGGTGTTCCTGCAGCTGGCCGGGGTGGTGACCAGCCGGCGGCTCCGCAGCTGGCGGCGACCGGCGGTGGTCATCGTGGTGGCCGTGGCCGCGGTGATCACCCCCAGCCAGGACCCGTACTCGCTCTTCGCCATGGCCGCCCCGATGTACCTGTTCTACGAGGTGGCCATCCTGATCGGCCGGCTGCTCAAGAAGTGACGAGGGAGGAGTTCGAGGCGGCCTACGCCTTCGGCCTCGACCCGTTCCAGGTACGGGCCCTCGACGCCCTCGACGCCGGGCGGTCGGTGCTGGTGGCGGCGCCCACCGGGTCGGGCAAGACGGTGGTGGCCGAGTACGCGGTGGCCAAGGC